>NZ_WWKH01000785.1:0-24552 GCF_009865595.1 Streptomyces sp. SID1328
GAGATGATCCGGGTGAACCACTACGGGCCCGACGCCACGGGGCAGGTGGTGCGCCGCGCGCTGGCGGCGCTGGGCACGGCACTGGCCGCACAGGGGCTGACGGTGGACCCGGAGGCGGCCATGGCGGCGGTGGACGAGTTCGTGCTCTGACCCCCGGCACCGACGAGCGGCCCGCGCGATTTCGCGCGGGTCGTTTTCTTTTCCGGCGACCGTTCCAGCCACTTATCCATATGACGTAAATTCCCCGTGAATTCAATCGTCCAGGCCCAGCCTTTTTCGCCTGCCCGGTTTTTGCAGAGCTAAACAACTTCGGTTTCCGACAGGTTTCCGCCCTGTGACACACTCCACACAGGGGACTTTTTGTCCAGGTTTAACCCAGGTCAAATCCGGCATACCGCCGAGAGGTCCAGACCCTCCCGAGATCACCGCCGTGCATTTCGCAATTCACCTCGCTAAATTCAGGCCGCATGACTTCCGCATCCGCCGACCTGCTCATCGACAGACCCGCGGTCACCGACGGCGCCGCACTCTGGCGTCTCGCCAAGGACTCGAAAACGCTCGACCTGAACTCCTCGTACAGCTATCTGCTGTGGTGCCGTGACTTCGCCGGCACCTCGGCGGTGGCGCGTGGCGCGGACGGCGAGCCGGTCGGGTTCGTCACCGGTTATGTCCGCCCGGACCGCCCGCACACGCTGCTCGTCTGGCAGGTGGCCGTGGACGGCTCCCAGCGCGGCAGGGGCATCGCCGCCGCGCTGCTGGACGGGCTGACCGCGCGGCTCGCCGCCGAGCAGGGCATCACGGACGTGGAGACGACCATCACCCCCGGCAACACCGCCTCCGAGCGGCTGTTCACCTCGTTCGCCGAGCGCCACGGCGCCGGGCTGACCCGCGAGGTGCTGTTTCCGGAGGAGCTGTTCCCCGACGGCCCGCACGACCCCGAAGTGCTGTACCGCATAGGCCCGCTGACCCACGTCCCGGCGCACTGACGTCCCCCGAGGAGCGAATCACCGTGACCATCACCCAGCCCGACCTGAGCGTCTTCGAGACCGTGGAGTCCGAGGTCCGCAGCTACTGCCGCGGCTGGCCCGTCGTGTTCGACCAGGCGCGGGGCAGCCGGATGTACGACGAGGACGGCCATGCCTACCTCGACTTCTTCGCCGGGGCCGGCTCACTCAACTACGGCCACAACAACCCGGTACTGAAACGGGCGCTGATCGACTATCTGGAGCGCGACGGGGTGACCCACGGCCTGGACATGTCGACCACGGCCAAGCGGACCTTCCTCCAGACCTTCCAGGACCTGGTGCTCCGGCCGCGTGACCTGCCGTACAAGGTCATGTTCCCGGGGCCGACGGGCACCAACGCGGTGGAGTCCGCGCTGAAGCTGGCCCGGAAGGTGAAGGGGCGCGAGGCGATCGTGTCCTTCACCAACGCCTTCCACGGCATGTCGCTGGGCTCGCTCGCGGTCACCGGCAACGCCTTCAAGCGGGCCGGCGCCGGCGTCCCGCTGGTGCACGGCACCCCGATGCCGTTCGACAACTACTTCGACGGCACCGTGCCGGACTTCCTGTGGTTCGAGCGGCTGCTGGAGGACCAGGGCTCCGGCCTGAACAAGCCCGCCGCGGTGATCGTGGAGACCGTGCAGGGCGAGGGCGGCATCAACGTGGCCCGGCCCGAGTGGCTGCGCGCGCTGAAGGAGCTGTGCGAGCGGCAGGACATGCTGCTGATCGTCGACGACATCCAGATGGGCTGCGGCCGTACCGGCCCGTTCTTCTCCTTCGAGGAGGCGGGGATCACCCCGGACATCGTCACGGTCTCCAAGTCGATCTCCGGCTACGGCCTGCCGATGTCGCTGTGCCTGTTCACGCCGGAGCTGGACATCTGGGAGCCGGGCGAGCACAACGGCACCTTCCGCGGCAACAACCCGGCGTTCGTCACCGCCACGGCCGCGCTGGAGACGTACTGGGCCGACGGCGCCGCGATGGAGAAGCAGACCCGCACGCGCGGCGAGCAGATCGAGCGCGAGCTGATCTCCATCACCGAGGAGAACCTCGCCGACGTGAAGGAGTACCGCGGGCGCGGGCTGGTGTGGGGCCTGGAGTTCCACCACAGCGACCGCGCGTCGCGAGTGGCCAAGCGCGCCTTCGAGCTGGGGCTGCTGATCGAGACGTCCGGCCCGCAGGGCGAGGTCGTCAAGCTGCTGCCCGCCCTGACCATCACCCCGGAGGAGCTGGACGAGGGCCTGAGCATCCTCGCCCGCGCCGTCCGGGAGACCGCCTGACCAGCCACACCAGCTAGACCGTCTGACCGGCTAGTAAAGAGGAGGAGACACCGTGATCGTCCGTTCGTTCAAGGACATCGAGGGCACCGACCGGCATGTGAAGGCCAAGTCGGGTACCTGGGAGAGCAAGCGCATCGTGCTCGCCAAGGAGCGGGTCGGCTTCTCCCTGCACGAGACGGTCCTGTACGCCGGGACCGAGACGTCCATGTGGTACGCCAACCACATCGAGGCCGTCGTCTGCACCGAGGGCGAGGCCGAGCTGACCGACCACGAGGACGGGCAGGTGTACACCATCACGCCCGGCACCATGTACCTGCTGAACGGGCACGAGCGCCACACGCTGCGGGTGAAGGAGGACTTCCGCTGCATCTGCGTGTTCAACCCGCCCGTCACCGGCCGGGAGGACCACGACGAGAACGGCGTCTACCCGCTGCTCACCGAGCCCGAGGAGGTGTGAGAACCATGACCACGCTCACCACCACCCCCACCGACCTGTACCCGAGCCGGGGCGCGACCGAGGTCCGCATCCCCCGCAAGGACCCGGTCGTCTGGGGTTCCCCGGACACGCCGGGCCCGATCCAGGCGGCCGAGCTGGAGGGGTTCGAGCGCGACGGCTTCCTCACCGTCGACCAGATCATCACCCCCGCCGAGGTGCAGGTCTACCGGCGTGAGCTGGACCGGCTGGTCGGCGACCCGGCGATCCGCGCCGACGAGCGCTCGATCGTGGAGCCGCAGTCCGGGGAGATCCGCTCCGTCTTCGAGGTGCACCGGCTCAGTGAGCTGTTCGCCAACCTCGTGCACGACGAGCGGGTGGTCGGCCGGGCCCGGCAGATCCTCGGCTCGGACGTCTACGTCCACCAGTCGCGGATCAACGTCAAGCCCGGTTTCGGTGCCAGCGGCTTCTACTGGCACTCGGACTTCGAGACCTGGCACGCCGAGGACGGCCTGCCCAACATGCGTACGGTGTCCGTCTCGATCGCGCTGACCGAGAACTACGACACCAACGGCGGCCTGATGATCATGCCCGGGTCGCACAAGACCTACCTGGGCTGTGCGGGCGCCACCCCGAAGGACAACTACAAGAAGTCGCTCCAGATGCAGGACGCGGGCACCCCGTCCGACGAGGCGCTGACCGAGATGGCCGGTGAGCACGGCATCCGCCTGTTCACCGGTGCGGCGGGCTCGGCCACCTGGTTCGACTGCAACTGCATGCACGGTTCCGGCGACAACATCACGCCGTTCCCGCGCAGCAACGTCTTCATCGTGTTCAACAGCGTGGAGAACACGGCGGTGGAGCCGTTCGCGGCGCCGGTGCGCCGGCCGGAGTTCATCGGGGCGCGGGACTTCACTCCGGTGCGGTAGCCCCCGCCCGGCCCCTTGTCACCGGGCCGGTGCCTCTTCGTGTGGGACGGGAGGCACCGGCCCGGTCATGTCCGGGTTCAGTCGGCCAGCGCGTCCAGCAGACGGTCGACGTCCGCCTCGGTGTTGTAGAGGTGGAAGGACGCGCGCAGGTTGCCCGCCCGGTCGGACACCTCGATGCCGGCGCGGCCCAGCTCCGGCTGGCGGGAGCCGAGACCCGGCACCGAGACGATCGCGGAGCCCGGCGCGGGCAGCGCCTCGTGGCCCAGCGCGGCGAGCCCGGCCCGGTAGCGGTCGGCCAGGGCCGTGTCGTGGGCGTGGATCGCGGGCACGCCCAGTTCCTCGACCAGTTCCAGGGAGCGGCGCAGCGCGGGGTAGCAGAACAGGGCGGGGCTGAGGTCGAACCGCCGTGCGGAACGCGCGAGTTCGGTGACGGGGCCGTAGCAGCTGTCCCAGGGCCGCTCGCCCGCGACCCAGCCCGCGAGCAGCGGGTCGAGCCCGCCGAAGTCCTCGGGGACGACGAAGAAGGCGACGCCGTGCGGGCCGAGCAGCCACTTGTAGGCCACCGACGCGGTGAAGTCCCACTCCCCCGCGTCCATCGGCAGCCACCCGGCCGCCTGGGAGAAGTCCACATACGTACGCGCGCCGTGGGTGCGGGCCGCCTCGCGCAGCGCGGGCAGGTCGGCCACCTTGCCGTCGGCGGACTGCGCGGCGCTGACGGCGACGAGCGCGGTGCCGGGGCGGACGGACTCGGCGATCCGCTCCACGGGCACCGCGCGCACCTTGAGGTCGCCCCGGACGTGGAAGGGGTTGGGCACGGAGGCGAAGTCGTCCTCGGCGGTGAGGACTTCGGCGCCGGACGGCAACGAGGCGGCGAGCACCCCGCCGTGCGCGGCGACCGAGGCGCCGAGCGCGACCCGCTCGACGGGGACCTGGGCGAGCCGGGCGTAGGCGGCCCGGCACGCCTCCACGTCGTCCCAGAGCGCGGTCAGCGGCTGCCCCTGCGCCCGCAGCAGGGCAGCGTCGTGCAGGGCGGTGACGGCGCGGGCGGGCAGCAGGCCGTTGCTGGCGGTGTTGAGGAAGGTGCCGGCCGGGGCGAACTCGGCGCGGACGAGGCTCTCGAACGTCTCCGTGGTCTCCATGACTCCACTGTGCGGCGCCCGGAAGCCGTCGTCCATCACGCATCTTTACAGGGTGTCCCCAAGCAACCCTTATGCGTCAGCCCTGCTGGGGCACCGCGCAGCCGTCGGGACCACAGGTGCCGGCGTCGTCCCCCGTGACCGCCTTCAGCGGGGAGCGGTCGCCCCACGCCTGGGTGAGGGCCTGGGTGAAGACCTCGGCGGGCTGGGCGCCGGAGACGCCGTAGGTGCGGTCGAGGACGAAGAAGGGGACGCCGTTCGCGCCGAGCTGGGCGGCCTCGCGCTCGTCGGCGCGGACCTCGTCGGCGTAGGCGGTGGGGTCGGCGAGGACCGCGCGGGTGGCGTCGGCGTCCAGGCCGGCCTCGGTGGCCAGCTGCACCAGGTGGTCGTCGCCGCCGGTGAACACCGACTGGTCGTCGGCGAAGTTGGCCCGGTACAGCCGGTCGAGCAGCGCCTCCTGCCTGCCCTGCTCCTTGGCGAAGTGCAGCAGGCGGTGCAGGTCGAAGGTGCTGCCGTGGTCGCGGCCGCGGGTGCGGTAGTCGAGGCCCTCGGCGGCGGCCTGGGCGCCGAGGTTGTCCTCGCCGGCCTCGGCCTGCGCCGCGCTCATGCCGTACTTCCGGGTCAGCATGTCGAGCACCGGCTGTACGTCGCCCTTGGCGCGGCCGGGGTCCAGCTCGAAGGAGCGGTGCACGACCTCGACCTGGTCCCGGTGCGGGAACGCGGCGAGCGCCTTCTCGAAGCGTGCCTTGCCGACGTAGCACCAGGGACAGGCGATGTCGGACCAGATCTCGACGCGCATCTTCAGGGCTCTCTTCCGCTCGTACCGGGCGGGGACTCTCTCCGCCCGGTACGTGAACGTTCAAGCAGCTTGGTTCATTCCCCCGGCGGGGTCCAGCGCAGGAACAGGTGGTGGTCGTCCGCGGCGGGCGGGCGCTCCGGGTCGGGCACCCAGCCCTGGCGGGTGTAGAACGCCTGGGCGCGCCGGTTGTCCACGTGCACGTCGAGCACGGCGGTCCGCCTGCCCCCGGCGAGCCATCGCTCGACGCAGGCGGCGTGCAGGGCGCCGCCGAGGCCCGCGCGCCAGTGGTCCGGCGAGACGTGGAACTGGTACAGCTTCACCGTGTCCGCCGGCTCCCCCTCCGGGGTGCGGAAGGAGGCGACGGCGACGATCCCCCCGTCCCGCACCCCGCACAGCACCTCCCCGTCCGGCCGCTCGATGGACCCGCGCCAGGCATCCGTCCAGTCGACGCCGGACGGCGGCAGCCCGTCCGGGTAGTACGTCGCCCGGGCCCGCGCGTGCAGGGCGGCGACGGCCTCGGCCTCACCGGGCTCGGCGGTACGGATCACCAGGGCGCCTGCTGGCTCGTGACTGATCATGAGGTTCAGGACGCTCCCCGGCACGGGTGAGGTTCCGCCCCCGTGCTCAGCTCCCGTCGCGCAGGTCGGCGGGCCAGGCGGGCCGGAACTCCAGGTGGTCGTACGTCACCACGCAGCCCTCGCCGAGCGGTGACTGGGTCATGAAGCCGATCAGGGCGGCGCCGGTCTCCTTCTCGTCGCCGAGGGTGAAGAGGCGGACGAAGGTCCAGCGTTCGCCGTCGCGGGAGGCGTGGAAGGCCAGCGCGCGGCCGGTGCGGCTCACCCGGAGCCAGACGGAACTTCCGGGCACGGTGAAGGAGTTGGCGTCGTCGGAGTGGCCCCGGGTGACCACCGTGCAGATGGTGGGCACGTCCGGGGAGTTCTCCAGGCAGAGCTTGGCCCAGGCCCGGTCGCCGACGTGGACGTAGAGCACCCCGGCGTCGAAGGCGGCGTTGAAGCCGACCGTGACGCGGGCGATCAGCTGGAAGTCGCCCTCGGGCGAGCCGAGCAGCCGGGGTGCGTCGGCGGCCGGGTCCAGCGCCTCCCCGGTCGGCGTGACGAACCGGTCCTGCCGGGGCCCGGCCCAGCCGGTGAGCACCCCCTTCTCGTACGACCAGTGCCCGTCCGGGCCGTACGTCCGCAGGGGGAAGGGGAGTTCGGGAAGCTCTATGTCCATCGGGCGATTCTCGCAGCCGTCGTGCGTCAGCGTTCGAGGACTCCGTCGTACCGCCGGGGCAGCCCGAGCGGGTTGCCGTCGCGCAGCTCGGGCGGGAGCAGGGGCTCGGGCGTGTTCTGGTAGGCGACCGGGCGCAGCCAGCGTTCGACGGCGGTGCCGCCGACCGAGGTCGAGGTGGAGGTGGTGGCGGGGTAGGGGCCGCCGTGGTGCTGGGCCGGGGCCACCGCGACCCCGGTCGGCCAGCCGTCGACCAGGACCCGGCCCGCCAGCGGGGTCAGCCGGGCCAGCAGCGCGGCCGCGTCCCCCTCTCCCGCCGCCTCGGCCGGGGAGAGCTGCACGGTCGCGGTGAGACTGCCCGGCAGCCGCTCCAGTACGGCGGTCAGCTCGTCCTCGTCCGCGTAGCGGGCCACCACGGTGACCGGACCGAAGCATTCCTCCAGCAGCAGTTCGTGCGCGCCCTCGGTGAGCCGGGCCGCGGGCACGGTGAGGAAGCCCGCGCTGACCGTGTGCGCCCCGGCCGCGCCCGGCGTGACGGGTGAGTCCACCTCGGGCAGGGCCGTGCGTTCGCCGACGCCCGCGACGAAGGCGTCCCGCATGCGGTGGTCGAGCAGTACGCCGGGCTCGGTGTCGCTGACCGCGTCGGTGAGCGCCTTGACCAGGCCGTCGCCGTGGGCCCCGGCGGGCACCAGCACCAGGCCGGGCTTGACGCAGAACTGGCCGACGCCGAGGGTCATGGAGCCGGCGAGTCCCGCGCCGATGTCCTGGGCACGCTCGGCGGCCGCGTCCTCGGTGACCACCACCGGGTTGAGCGAGCCGAGTTCGCCGTGGAACGGGATCGGCACCGGACGCGCGGCGGCCGCGTCGAACAGGGCCCGGCCGCCGCGCACCGACCCGGTGAAGCCCGCGGCGGCGACCAGGGGGTGCCGGATCAGATCGACGCCCGCGGTGAAGCCGTGCACCAGGCCGACCACGCCCGCGGGCAGCCCGTGTGCGGTGGCGGCCCGGCGCAGCACCTTGGCGACCAGCTCGGACAGCGCCGGGTGGTCGGGGTGGGCCTTGACCACGACGGGGCAGCCCGCCGCGAGCGCGCTCGCGGTGTCGCCGCCCGCGACGGAGAAGGCGAAGGGGAAGTTGGAGGCCGCGTAGACGGCCACCACGCCGAGCGGGATCTTCCAGCGGCGCAGGTCCGGCACGGGCGGGGTGGCGGCCGGGTCGGGGTGGTCGATGACGACGTCCAGGAAGGCGCCCTCGTCGACCAGGTCGGCGAAGGCCCGCAACTGGTAGGCGGTGCGGGCGAGTTCGCCGGTGAGCCGGACCGGGCCGAGGGCGCTCTCCGCGTCGGCCACCTCGATCAGCAGCGCACTCACCGCCTCCAGGCCGGTGGCCGCCTCGCGGAGGAAGGCGGCGCGCACGGTGCGGTCCGCGAGGGCGTCGCGCGCGGCGTGCGCCTCCCGGACGGTGGCGTCCACCTCGTCGGCGGTGGCCTCCACCGCGACCTGCTCCCGGTGCTTCCCCGTACGCGGGTCGACACTCCAGACTGGTGCTGCTGTCACCGCGGTTCCCTCCAGACAAGGCCGCACTGCGGGGATTCGGCCACCGGCTCGTTCGATATGCTGAACGCCGTCTCCGATGGTGAATGAGCTGTTCGGAGACTATAGGGGCGGGGGGCTTGCTCAACAGGGGTCCGCGGCCTTGGGGCGACGGCCGAGCGAAGGGTCCAGGAGCGATGACGGCAGCCGAGACGGGCGGCGGGGCGCAGGTCAAGTCCGCGGTGCGGACAGTGGAGTTGCTGGAGTACTTCGCGGGGCGCCCCGGCATGCACTCCCTGGCGGACGTGCAGGAGGCCGTCGGCTATCCCAAGTCCAGCCTGTACATGCTGCTGCGGACGCTGGTGGAGCTCGGCTGGGTGGAGACGGACGCGACCGGCACCCGGTACGGCATCGGGGTACGGGCGCTGCTGGTCGGCACCTCCTACATCGACGGCGACGAGGTGGTCGCGGCGGCCCGGCCCGCGCTGGACCGGCTCGCGGACGAGACCACGGAGACCATCCACCTGGCCCGGCTGGACGGCACCAACGTGGTCTACCTGGCCACCCGCCAGTCCCAGCACTACCTGCGCCCCTTCACCCGCGTCGGCCGCCGGCTCCCCGCGCACTCGACCTCGCTGGGCAAGGCACTGCTCGCCACGCACACCGACGACCAGGTACGGGCGCTGCTGCCCGAGAAGCTCCCCGCGCTCACCGAACACACGGTGACCGACCGGGAGGAGCTGATCGCCGAGCTGCACCGCATCCGCGAGCAGGGCTATGCCGTGGACCGCGAGGAGAACACCCTCGGCCTGCGCTGCTTCGGCGTCGCCGTGCCGTACCGCACCCCGGCCCGCGACGCCGTGAGCTGCTCGGTCCCGGTGGCCCGGCTCACCCCGGCGCACGAGCAGATGATCAAGGACGCGCTGCTGGACGCGCGCGACCGGCTGACGCTGGCGACGCGGCGGTTGTGAGGGGTCGCCGCGCACACGACATCGGCACCGAAAATCTGAACATGTGATGAGAACCGCGTCGGGAAGGGAACGGAACCGGCGGTCCGGCTCGTCTTCCCCTGCGCCATGAACAAGACGATCAGGCGCGCCGCCGTCTTCTCCCTGCTGCTCGTACTCGCCCTGCTGATCCGGGCGACCTGGGTGCAGTTCTACGACGGCAAGGCCCTCGCGGACGCCCCCGAAAACCGCCGGAACGCCATCGGCACCTACTCCCGCCCGCTCGGCGACATCGTCGTGGCCGGTAAAGCGGTCACCGGTTCCGGCCGGGTCGGCGGCAGCGACCTCGCGTACAAGCGCACCTACACCGACGGACCGCTGTACGCGGCGGTCACCGGCTACGCCTCGCAGGCGTACGCCCCCACGCAGCTCGAGGGCGTCTACGCCGACCTGCTCAACGGCACGGACCCCCGGCTGCGCACCGTCATGGACACGGTCACCGGGCGGCGGGCCGATCCGGGCAACGTGATCACCACGATCGACCCGGCCGTGCAGAAGGCCGGTGCCCGGGCGCTGGGCGGCAACAAGGGCGGGGCGGTGGCGATCGACCCGAAGACCGGCAAGATCCTCGCCATGGTCTCGACGCCGTCCTACGACCCCTCGGCGCTGACCGCCGCGAACACGGCGGGGACGGCCTGGCAGAAGCTCACCACCGACAAGGAGAAGCCGCTGGTCAACCGGGCGATGCGGCAGCCGCTGCCGCCCGGCTCGACGTTCAAGCTGGTTGTCGCCGCGGCCGCGCTGGAGGACGGGCTGTACCCGGACGTGGACCGGCCCACCGACAGCCCGGTGCCCTACACCCCGCCGGGCACCACCCGCGAGCTGCCGAACGAGAACACCGCCGCGCCCTGCGAGAACGCCCCGATCCGGGTGGCGCTGCAGTACTCCTGCAACAACGTCTTCGGCAAGCTCGCCGTCGACCTCGGTCAGGACAAGGTGCGGGCCATGGCCGAGAAGTTCGGCTTCGACGACGACAAGCTGGACGTCCCGGTGCGGGCCTACCCGAGCGTGTATCCGGCCCATATGGACAAGGCGCTCACCGCGTTGTCGGGCATCGGGCAGTACGACGTCACCGCCACGCCGCTCCAGATGGCCATGGTGTCCTCCGCCATAGCGAACGGCGGGGAACTGGTCTCGCCCCATATGGTGTCTCAGCTCACCACGGGCGACGGCGATGTGCTGCAGGACTTCGGGGACGCGGACCGGAAGCGGATCGTCAGCGCCCGCACCGCCGAACAGCTCCAGTCCGCGATGCAGACGGTGGTGCGGGACGGCACCGGCCGGAACGCGCTCATCGACGGGGTGACGGTCGGCGGCAAGACCGGCACCGCCCAGCACGGCCCCAACAACAGCGAGACGCCGTACGCCTGGTTCACCGCGTACGGCAAGTCGGACAGCACCGGTCAGGAGGTCGCCGTGGCGGTGATGGTCGAGCAGTCCGGCGCGGCCCGCTCGGAGGTCAGCGGCAACGGGCTCGCGGCTCCGGTGGCCCGGGCGATGATGGCGGCGGCGCTCAAGCGGAGCTGAGCGCCGCCGCCGTCAGGGTCGGCGGGGGTCCGTCAGGAGACGAAGTACGTCGGGTTGGGCAGCTTGTACGTGCGGTCGGCGTAGCCGCCGTCCAGGTCGGAGTACTGGTCGCCGAAGTTGGCGATGATCTCGTACCCGAGGTCCTGCTCGATGTGCTTGCGGGTGCCGCCCTTGTACTGGACGGTGGTGCAGGTCCAGGTACCCGGCGTGGCGCAACCGGACAGGTAGGCGGGCGGGTTGGCCTTGTCCTTGAGGAACATGTGGCCGGCGTCCAGGTTGACGTCGGCGCCGACCTTCTTCAGGTTCTCCACCGCACCGGCGCGCTGGGACTCGCTCAGGCCGGAGTTGTAGAACACGGTCACACCCTTGGCGGCGGCGTACCGCACCAGCTCCGGGCTGCCGAACACCTCGGGGCGGTCGGCGCGGTTCACGTAGTCGTTCCAGGTGGCCGAGTCGTACGTGTAGTTGTAGCGCTTCTCGTAGTCGAGGCTCAGCAGCAGGGTGTCGTCGATGTCGAACACCACGGCCGGCTTCTCGCCCCGGTGGTGGGCCTTGCGGGCCGCCTTGTCGATGTACCGCTCGGCGTCGGCGTCGATCCGCGCCAGGTCCTTGGCGTACGGGCTGGTGGGCGACGCCTGGTACTTGCCCGCACTGTCGGCGGTGGTGCCGTAGTAGGTGTCGATGTCCTTCACCAGGAGCCCGATGTTGTACGGCTCGTGCGTGGAGTTCGCCGTCGACTGCCCGGCAGTGGCCGCCCCGGCGCCGTACAGCGCACCTCCGGCAAGCGCACAGGCGGCGGTGGCGGCCGCGATCCGCAGTGATTTATGCATGACAGGTGTTCTACGCGCGTAAGCGCTGCCGCGCGACGGGTGTTGCAGGATCGAGATCAAGCCAGGCCCTGCCGACGGGGACGGGGTGTACCCGGCGGGTCGGCCCGGGCACACGCCTCGCGGTGGGCGTTGTGCCCGGGGTGCTGGAGAGGGGGCTCGTGGGGAGCGACTCCTACGCCCGCCACTCCGGGTCGCGGCCGCTCAGGCCCACCGCTCGGTCCAGGAGAGGGGCCTTTGGTGGGACCGGGACCACCGGGCCGAAGAGGCCGTCGCCTCGGCCGGGGTCTTCGGCCGCTGCGAGGAGGAAACCGTAGGCGGAGGCCAGGGCGGGGAGGTCGGGGGTGTATTCGAGGTCCAGGGCGCGGGACAGGTCCCAGCCGTGGATGACCAGTTCGTCGGCGGCCACGGCTCCCGCGATCTCACCGGGGAGGTCGACTCCGCCGGCGCGGGTCCGGCCGGTCCAGGCGGTGGGGTCGCGCCAGGCGTCGGCCAGTTCGTCCAGCGCCTTGGGGAGGTCCTCGCGCCAGCCGGGGGGCAGATCGGGGACGGTGGCGTTGGGGTTCGTGTCGGTCGTGGCGCCCAGGTCCTTGCGGGCGGCGTCACGGAAGGCGACGGACAGGTGCAGCAGGTGCCCCAGCAGGTTCCGTACCGGGGTGTCCGGGCACGGCGTCGGCGCCGAGAGCTGCTCATCGCTCACAGCCTCGGCCAGCCGCGCCACGATCCGGGCCTGCGGGCCGAGGTCCAGGGTCGAGTCGGTCATGTCGGTCTCCTAGGGGTGCGCACCGGGCGTACGAAGGGGGGACCGGCCGGAGTTCCGAAACTCATCGGCGCCCGGCCCGCTCACCACCCCGCGAGCCCCTCCCGTACCGCCGCCAGGTCCGTGTCCGAGGCCAGGCCCGCGTGGTACAGCCGCAGCTCGTTCGCCCCCTCCTCCCGCGCGCGCGCCGCGTCCGAGGCGAGGCGGGCAGGGTTTCCGCCCATGCCCGAGACCACCGTCAGGTTGGCCGCCAGGACCGTCCGCTCCCCCGCGTGCTCAGCGAACGGAGCCAGGCGGTGCACGCCGTCCACACAGGGGACGACCACACCGTCCGCCCGCGAGAGTATGTGTGCCGGGTCCACCCCCGCGTTCGCGCCGCAGTGGTACGAAACCGGGTCCGCGTGCAGCAGCACCCGGAAGCCCTCGGGGGCGGCCCCGCGCACCGCGGTGATCGCCTCCTCCTGGAGCGTGCGGGCCACCGACTCGCGCCACACCCGCGTAGCGGCAGCCGTCTCCGCGCCGAGCGCCCGCTCCACGTACTCCCAGTCCCCGTCCCCCGCCCCCCGCCACACCGGCTCCAGCGCGGCCCGGACGCCCTCGGCCAACTCCCCCGCGTCCAGCCCGTACCCCTCCCCGCAGGCCGCACAGAAGCACAGGGACATCAGGTACTGCGCCGCCTCCCCCAGCCGCACCCCGCCCGTCTTGTCGTGGGCGTGGAGATGCGCGAGGCCGTACCAGCCGAGGGACTCCAGTTCGGTACCGGTGGCGCCGGGGCGTACCGCCGCCTCGGCGGCGAGAGCGGTGAGGTAGGCGCGGACGCGGGGCTGGGCGATGCAGGGGGCCCAGGGGTACCGGTCGCCGTAGGCGTTGACGACGGAGGTGTCCGGATGCTCCGCGCCCAGCCGGGAGTTGTGCGCGAGGACGACCCAACTGTGCACCTCCAGGCCGGCGGAGACGAGCGCCGAGGCCGCCTCGCCGAAGGCGTCACCGGGGGCCCAGTCGCCGGCCGGGTGGGGCCGAAGATCGCGGTCGGCCCAGACATCGCCGGGGGGATACAGCACAGCCGCGTACTCCGCCGTGACGATCCGGTGGCGAGGATGCCGCGGGGTCAGCGCGCGGGTGGAGTGATAGGCGGCAGCCAAAGTCACCTGCGGGACCCCCAGCGAGGCGATCCGGCCGGGAGCCTCGGGGTCACCGTTGACGTCCCAGGGGTAGACGAAAGCCGACGCCCGCACGTGTCCTCCTCCGGCGGCCCGACCACACCACCAGGCAGCAGGCTGACCGGCGTCCGCATGCGTGAACGCTACGAGCCCCCGCCGAAGCGGTCAAGGTCACGCGCACCCCGCATCCACCAGCCAATTGACCGCATCCCTCAACCCACTTGACCCTCCCGAGCCCCCTCTCTAACTTCACCAGGTATGTGAACGCCCGTCATGGCCGGACCACGCAAGGAGACCCCCCATGCCCGCCCCCCGCACCCTCCTGCTCACCGGCGCCGCAGGCGGCCTGGGCACCCTGATGCGCTCCCTGCTCCCGGCCCACGGCTACGACCTCCGCCTCCTCGACGCCCGCCCCGTCCCCGACGCCCCGGACGCCGTCACCGCCGACCTCGCCGACCTCGACGCCCTGCGCGAAGCGGTACGCGGCACGGACGCGGTGCTGCACCTGGCCGGCATCTCCCTGGAGGCCCCGTTCGAGAAGATCCTGAAGGCCAACATCGAGGGCACGTACCACCTCTACGAGGCCGCCCGGCTGGAGGGCGTCCCCCGCGTGGTCTTCGCCTCCTCCAACCACGCGGTCGGCGACACCCCCGTCCCGGCACCGGAGGGCCCCCGCATCCCGGTGGACACCCCGCACCGCCCGGACACCTTCTACGGCCTCTCCAAGTGCTTCGGCGAGGACCTGGCCCAGCTCTACTGGGACCGGCACGGCATCGAGACCGTCTCCGTCCGCATCGGCTCCTGCTTCCCGGAGCCCACCAGCGTGCGGATGCTCTCGATCTGGCTCAGCCCCGCCGACGCGGCCCGCCTCTTCCACGCGGCCCTGACCGCCGAGGACGTGGGCCACACCGTGGTCTACGGCTCCTCCGCCAACACCCGCCTGTGGTGGGACCTCACCTCCGCCCGTACCCTCGGCTACACCCCCGAGGACGACTCCGAGCCGTACGCCGCGAAGCTCATCGCCGAGCAGGGAGAACTGGACCCCGCGAATCCGGCCCACGACCGCCTCGGCGGACACTTCCTCACCGACCCGCCGGTCTGGCCGTACTGACCCCACCACCGAACGTCTCCACGGCCGAAAAAGATCGCGGGCGGGCACCAAACGGGCCCGCCCGCGGTCGTGTTCGGTCACGTACTGCGCCCGCTCCCACCCCGGACCCCGCTGCCGCGCAGGTCCGAGGCGGGCGCGCCGGGACGTGATCGGGCACACACGGGCAGGATCGGGCGGGGAACAGGCCTGGTCAGCGCCGCGCGTCCGCTGTAGAACTTCCCCCAGGGCCCGAACGGGCATCCCAGCGGGCATCTCGATGACGAGAGCGGGTGACGACATGAACACCAGGACGGCCGAGGAACGCCAGCGCGAGATCGTGCGCGCGGCGCGGGCCACCGGTTCCGTCGACGTCACCGCGCTCGCCGACGAGCTGGGCGTGGCCAAGGAGACCATCCGGCGGGACCTGCGCGCACTGGAGGACCACGGGCTGGTGCGCCGCACCCACGGCGGCGCCTACCCGGTGGAGAGCGCCGCCTTCGAGACCACGCTCGCCTTCCGCGCCACCAGCCACGTCCCCGAGAAGCGCAGGATCGCGGCCGCCGCGGCCGAGCTGCTCGGGGACGCGGAGACGGTCTTCGTCGACGAGGGCTTCACCCCCCAGCTCATCGCCGAGGCCCTGCCGACCGGCCGGGCGCTGACCGTGGTGACCGCCTCGCTGCCCGTCGCGGGCGCCCTGGCGGAGGCCGAGAACGTGTCGGTCCTGCTGCTGGGCGGCCGGGTGCGGGCCGGCACGCTCGCCACGGTCGACCACTGGACGACCAGGATGCTGGCCGGCTTCGTGGTGGACCTCGCCTACCTCGGCGCCAACGGCATCTCCCGCGAACACGGTCTGACCACGCCCGACCCCGCCGTCGGCGAGGTGAAGGCGCAGGCCATCCGGGCCGCCCGGCGCACGGTCTTCGCCGGGGTGCACACCAAGTTCGGGGCCGTGAGCTTCTGCCGGTTCGCGGAGGTCGGCGCGGTGGACGCGATCGTCACGAGCACCCAGCTCCCGGCGGCCGAGGCCCATCGGTACTCCCTCCTGGGGCCACAGGTCATCCGGGTCTGACACAGCACCGCACCACACAGCTTTCCGCACCACCTCTCCCCCGAGGGCACCCGTACGCGCGGCCATGCCCTTCTGTCCCCATATATCCAGGAGCGATCCATGCGCACCCCGAGCCGACGGAGGCCGCGAACCGCATTCGCCATGGCCGCCGCAGGGACGCTGCTCGCCCCGCTTCTCTCCGGCTGCTGGGCCGGCGCGGGCGGGACCGGTTCCGGCGGCGATTCCATCAACGTACTGATGGTCAACAACCCGCAGATGACCGAGTTGCAGAAGCTGACCCGCGCCCACTTCACCAAGGAGACGGGCATCAAGGTCAACTTCACCGTGCTGCCCGAGAACGACGTCCGCGACAAGATCAGCCAGGACTTCGCCAACCAGGCCGGCCAGTACGACGTGGCCACGCTGTCCAACTACGAGATCCCGATCTACGCCCGCAACGGCTGGCTGCACGACATGGACGGCTATGTGGCGAAGGACAAGGCGTACGACGAGCAGGATGTGCTCAAGCCCATGCGCCAGTCGCTCACCGGCGACGACAGCAAGCTCTACGGGCAGCCGTTCTACGGCGAGTCGTCCTTCCTCATGTACCGCAAGGACATCTTCGCGGCCAAGGGCCTGAAGATGCCCGCGCATCCGACCTGGCAGCAGGTGGCCGAGCTCGCCGCGAAGGCGGACGGCGCCAAGCCCGGCATGAAGGGCATCTGTCTGCGCGGCCTGCCCGGCTGGGGCGAGGTCATGGCCCCGCTGACCACGGTGGTGAACACCTTCGGCGGCACCTGGTTCGACAAGGACTGGAAGGCCCGGCTGGACTCCCCCGAGTTCGGAAAGGCCGTCAAGTTCTATGTGGACCTGGTCCGCAGGCACGGCGAGTCCGGCGCCGCACAGTCCGGCTTCGCGGAGTGCCTGAACAACATGACCCAGGGCAAGACCGCCATGTGGTACGACGCCACCTCCGCGGCCGGACTCCTGGAGGGCAGCGGCTCCCCGGTCAAGGGCAAGCTCGGCTACGCCCCCGCCCCGGTGGAGAGGACCAAGTCCTCCGGCTGGCTCTACACCTGGGCCTGGGGCATCCAGCACGCCTCCCGCAACCCCGACAAGGCGTGGAAGTTCGTCTCGTGGGCCTCCGGCAAGCGGTACGAGCAGCTGGTCGGCGACACCAGCGGCTGGGCCAACGCCCCGGCGGGCAAGCGCGCCTCCACGTACGGCAACCCGGAGTACCGCAAGGAGGCCGCCTCCTTCCAGGAGATGACCAAGGAGGCCATCGAGAACGCCCGGCCCACCGACCCCGGCGTCCAGCCGCGCCCCGCGCCCGGCATCCAGTTCGTCGGCATCCCCGAGTTCACCGACCTCGGCACCAAGGTGTCCCAGCAGATCAGCGCGGCCATCGCCGGCCGCCAGTCGGTCGACTCGGCCCTGCGCAAGTCCCAGCAGCTCGCCGAGCAGATCTCCAAGGAGTACGAGGGACGATGACAGCGACGACAACGGCCCCGCTCGCGGCCGATTCCGCCCCCGCGGTCCGGCGTCCCCCGGCCCGGCTGCGGGCCTGGGCCACCCGCGCCCCGCTCCTGCCCGCCCTGGTCTTCATGATCGTCGTGACCCAGCTGCCGTTCGTGGCCACGCTGGTGATCTCGTTCTTCGACTGGAACGCGCTCTACCCCAAGGCCCGCCGCTTCACCTGGTTCGACAACTACCAGCAGGTGCTCACCGACGCCGACCTGCGCCACTCGGTGTGGGTCACCGCGCTGCTCACCGCCTCCGTGGTGGTGGCCAGCCTGGTCCTCGGACTGGCGCTGGCGCTGCTGCTGGACCGGAAGTTCAAGGGCCGGGGTGTGGTCCGCACCCTGCTGATCGCCCCGTTCCTGGTGGTCCCGGTGGCCGCCGCCCTGCTCTGGAAGCATGTGCTCTACAACCCGGAGTACGGTCTCCTCAATGGGTTGCTGCACTATGTGGGCGGCCCACAGCCGGACTGGGTCTCCCGCACCCCGCTGCTCGCGGTGGAGGCTTCGCTGGTGTGGCAGTGGACGCCGTTCATGATGCTGATCCTGCTGGCGGGACTGCAGAGCCGGGACCAGCAGCAGATCGAGGCCGCCCGGGTGGACGGGGCGAGCGACTGGCAGATCTTCCGCCACCTCACCCTCCCGCACCTGCGCCGCTACCTGGAACTGGGCGCCCTGCTGGGTTCCATCTACATCGTGCAGAACTTCGACGCGGTGTTCACGCTCACCTCCGGCGGCCTCGGCACCGCGAACCTGCCGTACACCGTGTACCAGAGCTTCTACCAGGCCCATGAGAACGGCCTCGCCTCGGCGGCGGGTGTCCTCGTCGTCATCGGCTCCATCGTCATCGCCACCTTCGCGCTGCGCGTGGTGTCGTCCCTGTTCCGCGAGGAGGTGTCCCGATGAGTTCCACCACCGCCACCCCTGCGCGGCGCACCCGGCGCAGTGGGCTCGGTCTGGGCCTGGTGGCCTGGCTGGCCGGCATCGTCTTCTTCCTGCCCATCGCCTGGATGGTCCTGACCTCGTTCCACTCCGAGGCGGACGCGGCCACCAATCCGCCGTCCTTCGCCGCGCCGCTCACCCTGGACGGCTACCGCGAGTTCTTCGGCGCGGCCGGCGGCGCCAGCCCCTGGCCTGCGTTGATCAACTCCACGGTGGCCTCCCTGGCCTCCACCCTGTTCGTGCTGGTGCTGGCCCTCCCGGCGGCGTACGCGCTCTCCATCCGGCCGGTGAAGAAGTGGACCGACGTCCTGTTCTTCTTCCTGTCCACCAAGATGCTCCCGGCCGTGGCGGGCCTGCTGCCGCTGTATCTGTTCGCCAAGAACGCCGGGCTGCTGGACAACATCTGGCTGCTGGTCGTCCTCTACACCTCGATGAATCTGCCGATCGCGGTGTGGATGATGCAGTCCTTCCTCGCCGAGGTGCCGGTCGCCGTCATCGAGGCGGCGCGGGTGGACGGGGCGCCGCTGCCGGTGATCCTGGCCCGCGTGGTCGCGCCGATCGCGCTGCCCGGCATCGCGGCGACCTCACTGATCTGCTTCATCTTCAGCTGGAACGAGCTGCTGTTCGCCCGTGTGCTGACCGGCGTGGTCGCGGAGACCGCGCCCGTCTTCCTGACCGGCTTCATCACCAGCCAGGGCCTGTTCCTGGCCAAGGTGTGCGCCGCGTCGCTCGTCGTCTCCCTGCCGGTACTCGCCGCGGGGTTCGCCGCCCAGGACAAGCTGGTCCAGGGCCTGTCGTTGGGAGCCGTGAAATGAAGGCCGCCGTCATCGAGTCCGTGGGCCGTGCCGTCGTCACCGAGGTCCCCGACCCGACACCGGGCCCGCGCGACGTGGTCGTGGAGGTCGCCGCGTGCGGGATCTGCGGTACCGATCTGCACATCCTCCAGGGCGAGTTCGCCCCTAAGCTGCCGATCGTGCCGGGGCACGAGTTCGCGGGCCAGGTGGTCGGGATCGGCAGCCAGGTCACCGAGGTCGCGGTCGGCGACCAGGTCGCGGTGGACCCGTCCCTGTACTGCTACGAGTGCCGCTTCTGCCGCGACGGCCACAACAACATGTGCGAGCGCTGGGCCGCGATCGGTGTGACCACGGCGGGCGGTGCCGCCCAGTACGCGGTCGCGCCCGTGGCCAACTGCGTGAAGCTGCCCGAGCACGTACGCCCCCAGGACGCGGCCCTCATCGAGCCGCTGTCCTGCGCGGTGCGCGGCTACGACATCCTCAACTCCCGCCTCGGTGCCCATGTCCTGATCTACGGCTCCGGCACCATGGGCCTGATGATGCTGGAGCTGGCCAAGCGCACGGGCGCGGCGAGCGTGGACATGGTCGACATCAACCCGGCCCGGCTGGAGACCGCCAGGCTGCTCGGTGTCTCGGGCTCGGCGGCCAACGCCGACGAGCTGGACCGGCCGCAGGGCTGGGAGATCGTGATCGACGCGACCGGCAACGCGGCGGCGATCCAGGACGGCCTGGGCCGGGTGGCCAAGGCGGGTACGTACCTCCAGTTCGGCGTGGCCGACTACGCGACGCGGGTGACGATCGACCCGTACCGCATCTACAACCAGGAGATCACCATCACCGGCTCCATGGCGGTGCTGCACAGCTACGAGCGGGCGGCGGAACTGTTCGCGAACGGCGTGCTGAACCCGGACGTCTTCATCAGCGACCGGATCGCCCTGGACAATTATCCGCAGGCGCTGGAGCAGTTCGCGGCGGGCGTCGGCCGGAAGATCGTCGTGACTCCCTGAGCCGTGCTTCTTCGGCAGGGCCCTGTTGACCGGGGGGGCGAGCGCGCGGGTGCTCGCCCCCCCGTGGGTCCCGCCCGGCACCCCCGGCCGGGCGGCCCGGGTAGCCCGGTCTCGCGGCCCACGCCGGGCTCCGTGCCCCGTGCGCATCTCCCCTCCGCGGCGCTCATGACCCGAACGGGGGTCTCGGTGCCGGGTAAGGGAACGGCAAAGTGGGCTCGTTCGTTCACCCGGCATGACCGCTATGACCCCTGGCTCCAACGTCCCGCTTCCGGCCGCCCGTGTGACGGTCGACGTGGCCGCACCGGTGCGGCTGGACGTGTCGGGCCTGCTGCTCGCCGCCGACGGCAAGGTGCGCTCCGACGACGACTTCATCTTCTACAACCAGCCGGCCGGACCCGGCGTGACCTACCGCTCGGGCGGCGGGTCCGCGCCGGACTCGATCACGGTCGACACCGGCGCGGTGCCGCCGGACATCGAGAAGATCGTCGTCACCGCGAGCCCGGACGCGGCGGGCCAGACCTTCCAGGGCATCGAGCCGACGGCCACGATCCGGGACGCGGACGGCGGCGCGGTCGTCGCCTCCTTCACCCCGCCCGCCCTCGGCGCCGAGACGGCCCTGGTGGTCGTGGAGATCTACCGGCGCAACGGCCAGTGGAAGGCCCGCGCGGTGGGCCAGGGGTACGCGAACGGGCTGGCGGGCATCGCGACGGACTTCGGCGTGACGGTGGAGGAACCGGCCCAGCAGGTCTCCGCGCCTCCGGTTCCCCAGACGCCGCCCGCTCCCCAGACGCCCCCCGCTCCCCAGGCACCCCCGGCCCCCACGCCGGGCGCGGGCAAGATCAACCTGGACAAGGGGCGGGTGAGCCTCCAGAAGAACCAGACGGTCTCCCTGGTCAAGGGCGGCGCCCCCCTCCTCTCCCGCGTCCAGATGGGCCTCGGCTGGGAGCCCGCCTACCGGGGCAAGGACATCGACCTCGACGCCTCGGTCATCGCCTACGGCCCGCAGCGCAACGCCGTCGACAGCTGCTACTTCGGCAAGCTCTCCATCCTGAACGGCGCCATCAAGCACTCCGGCGACAACCTCACCGGTGAGGGCGGCGGAGACGACGAGGTCATCACGGTCGACCTCGGCCGCATCCCCCCGGAGGTCAGCGGCCTGGTCTTCACCGTCAACTCCTTCTCCGGCCAGAAGTTCACGGAGGTCGCCAAGGCGTACTGCCGCCTGATCGACCCCACCTCCGGCGAAGAACTGGTCCGCTTCGACCTGACGTCGGCGGAGCCCCAGACGGGCGTCCTGATGGCCAAGCTCATCCGCCAGTACTCGGGCGAGTGGGACATGACCGCCCTGGGCGACTTCGTGAAGGCCCGCACGGTGCGGAACATGGTGAAGCCGGGGGGCGCGGCGCTGTGACAGAGGTCTAGGACGCCCGGCCGGGGCCCCTCACCGGGACCCCGGCCTCGTAAAGAGCCAGCAGCTCCGCCGTCGTCTCCGCGTCCGCCGCCAGCAGTGGTGCCCGTACCGGGCCCGCCGGGAGGTTCAAGGCGTTGAGGAGGGCCTTCGTCGTCACCGTGCCCGGCAGGTCCGAGGCCATCATCGCCTCGATCAACGGGGTCACGCGGGACTGGAGTTCGGCGGCCAGCGCCGTGTCACCCGCGTCGAACGCCGCCAGGATTCCCGCCACCTCCCCCGGCACCGCGTTGGCGACCGTGCTCACACAGCCCGCCGCCCCCACGGCGTACAGGGGAAGGATGTGTTCGTCGCACCCCGCGTAGTACGCCAACTCCGTTTCGGCCAGCACCTTCTGGGTGCCGAGGAAGTCGTAGGAGCAGTCCTTGACGGCCACGACGCGAGGGTGGGCCGCGAGGCGGATCATCGTGGACGGGGCGATGCGGGTGCCCGTGCGGCCGGGGATGTCGTAGAGCATCAGCGGCAGGCCGCTCGCGTCCGCGACCTGGCGGAAGTGGGCCTCGACGGCGGCCTGGTGGGGGCGGCTGTAGTACGGGGTGACGACGAGCGCCGCGTCGGCGCCCGCCTTCTCGGCCGCGAGGGTCAGTTCGACGGTGTGCCGGGTGTCCGCCGTGCCGACGCCCGCGACCAGCGGGACGGTGGGGCCCACGGCGGAGCGGACCGCCGCGATCAGCTCCCGCTTCTCCGCGTCGGTGGTGGTGGGCGACTCGCCCGTGGTGCCGTTCAGGACCAGCCCGTCGCAGCCCCCGGCCACCAGACGGGTGGCCAGGCGGGCCGCCCCGTCCACGTCGAGCGCGCCGCCCGACGTGAACGGGGTGACCATCGCGCAGAGCGTGCGGCCGAAGGGTGCGTTCCGTTGCCTCATGGTCGTAGTCTCGACACCACGACCGTGAAGCTCCACTTAAATCTGCTACGAGATGCAGCCAAGCAGATCTGAACAATCAGGGGCGGAAGCGCAGCACCTGCGGGTCGTGGTCGCTGATCTGGTCGTGGAACTCCGAGTTGATGTGCACGCTGTCGTACGCGAACGAGCCCCGCCGTATCGCCCTGCTGATCAGGATCTGGTCGAGCACCTGCGCGTTGCCCTGGTAGTCGTAGGTGTAACGCTCCCTGCGCGGCAGCGACTTGATCGCCGACCAGAGCTGCCCGTCACCTTCCAGGATCTTCGCGGTGTCGGAGAACTCGAAGTCGTTCATGTCCCCGAGCGCGATGACCTCCGCGTCCTTCTGCGCCGCGAGCAGGGACTTCACGAAGGTGTTGACCTCCGTCGCCTGCGCGTGCCGCTGCGTCTCCGAGCTGCGGACCACCGGCTGGTACTGCCCGGCCAACGGCTGGTCGCCGCCCTTGGAGTTGAGATGGTTGGCGATCACGAAGACCGTACGGCCGCGGAACACGAACTCCCCGGCCAGCGGCTTGCGGCTGTTGGCCCAGGCGGCGTTCGCCGGGTCGATACGGCCGGGCGACACGGTCAGCCGGGCCTTGCCGTTCTCCTTGGCGACGCCGACCGCGGTGGTGGAGTCACCGCCGGGGCGGTCGGTGAAGGAGACCCGCCCGGGGTTGAAGAGGAACACCTGCCGGATGTTGCCGCCCGGCTCGCCGCCGTCCTGCTTGTCGACGGGGTCGATGGAGCGCCAGTCGTAGCGCGGACCGCCCGCGGCCACGATCGCGTCGATCAGCTTGCCGACCGTCGCACCCGCGCTCACCGTGCCGTCGTCCTTGGCGCCGTTGTCGTCCTGGATCTCCTCCAGGGACACGATGTCGGGCGAGCGCAGGTTGTTCACGATCGCGGACGCGTGCGCGTCGAAGGTCTTGTCGGACGGGTCGAGGTTCTCGACGTTGTACGTCGCCACCGCCAGCTCGCCGGACGCCTGCTTGCGGGTCGTCTCCCGCTCCAGGCCCCCGCTCTCCAGCGTGCCGAGGGCGCTCGCCACCAGCGTGTAGCCGCCGAACTGGTTGAAGTCCAGCGGTCCGGTGGTGGTGCCGGCGAGGGTGTCACCGACGTTCGCCTGCGGGAAGTCCGCCGTCGCGCCGAGGGACTGGATCTGGAGGCGGCCGGTGTTCTGCGCGTCGTAGGAGCCGTACAGGGTGCCGCCCCGCTCGGTGCGGTGCTCCTTCGGCTTCACGGTGACCCACAGCTCGCTGTACGGGTCGGTGGCGGTGACCACGCGCGCGTCGCTGACCTGGACGTTCATGCCCTCCAGCGACTCGTAGTAGTCGAGGGCGTAGGTGGCGGGGGCGAGCGGCAGGGCGTTGATCGAGTTGTTCGCGGCCGGGTCGCCGGCCGGGGCGTAACGTTCCGGCACCGCGCGCTTGGTGATCACGACCGGCGCCGGGACCGGGTTGCCGGTGGAGAGGGTGGTGACGACGGGCTTGGTGATCTCGGTGACCGACTGGTTGCCCGAGGTGGTGCCGCCGGGCACGTACTCCGAGACGGTTCCGGTGACGGTGACCGAGTCGCCCACGGCGGCCTTCGGCGTGGAGCTGGTGAAGACGAAGACGCCCTCGCTGGTGGCCGGGTCGGCGTCCGGGTTCGGGTCCTGGAGCCAGAAGCCCTTGGACGAACCGTAGGTGCGTACGGCGGTGACCACGCCGGGCACGTCGGCGACCTGCTTGCCGGCGTACGGCGAGAGGCGGGTGGTGCCCTGGATGTCGTGGACGCGCACCGAGTCGGCGTGCGCGGGCGAGGTGGCGACGACGGCGGACGCGGCGCCGCAGACGGCGGCGACGGTGAGCGCGGCGAGACGCGCGGAAGTCCTGCTCGGCAAGGGGATTTCCTCCGGGAACGTGACGGAACGCCGGGACGGCAACGCACAGCAGCGTGCAGGGCTCGTCGCCCTCAGTGACACGCGTAGAGCCGAGTGAACAGTCGTTCCCCCACCTCTACGCGCGTCAATCTCGTGCCTCACGCCGGGAGTTGTCAAGGTTTCGGCCACGTACGAGGGGCAGCGGCGACCGGAACCGAGTGGTGCGCCGGCAAAGCCGTCTACGCTGAGGGGTTGAGTGCTTTCCCGGTCCGAGGAGAACCAGCCGATGTCAGACAGCTCCCCCCTTCCGCCCGTACGGCT
>NZ_WWKH01000786.1:0-11678 GCF_009865595.1 Streptomyces sp. SID1328
CGACACGGCGGACGCCAGATGGATCACCGCATCCACCGGCTCGGCGAACAATTGGCCCAGCCGCTCGGTGAGATCACCCCGGACCACCTCCACCAGCGGGTCGGTGGCGAGCGGCGACGCGTCCGGTACGAACCGGTCGGCCAGCACCAGCCGGTCCACGGGTGCACCGGCGAACGTCCGGTTCTCCAGCAGCCGTTCGGCCACCTGGCGGCCCAGGAAGCCGAAGCCACCGGTGATGACGATCCTCATGCGTGTGCTCCTCGGTAGTCGCGCAGCCAGCCGAGCCCCTCGCTCGTCCCGGCACGGGGGCGGTACTCGCAGCCGATCCACCCCTCGAAGGACAACTCGTCGATCACGTCGAAGAGATGGCCGATGTTCAGTTCGCCCGCGTCGGGCTCCCGCCGGTCGGGCACGCCCGCGATCTGGAGATGCCCGACCCGGCCGGTCGGCAGGTCCCGGCGCAGGACCGTGGTGAGGTCGCCCTCGGTGATCTGGCAGTGGTAGAGGTCCAGTTGGACCTTGACGCGGTCGGAGCCCAACTCCCGTACCACAGCGTGCGCCTCGGCCTGCCGGTCCAGGAAGTAGCCGGGCATGTCACGGTGGTTGATCGGCTCGATCAGCAGGTCCACCCCCATCGCTCCGGCCCGCTCGGCGGCCCAGGCGAGGTTGCCGAGGTAGGTGTCGCGCGCCGCGCCGGACGGCACCAGCCCGGCCATCACATGCACACGCGGACAGTCCAGCGCCGCGGCGTATTCCAGCGCCCGCTCGATCCCGGCCCGCGTCTCCGCCTCCCTGCCGGGCAGCGCGGCCGTACCGCGCTCACCCCTATCCCAGTTGCCGGGGGGTGCGTTGAACAGCACCTGCCGCAGGCCGTGTTCGTCCAGCAGGCGGCGCAGCTCGGCCGGGTCGTACGCGTACGGGAAGAGGTACTCGACGGCCTCGAAGCCGTCCCCGGCGGCCGCGGCGAAGCGGGCCGGGAAGGGGTGCTCGGTGTACATCATGGACAGGTTCGCTGCGAACCTCGGCATGGTCACTCCCATGACGCCGGTGGGGCGCCGGTCAGCGGTTGACGACGTCCTTCTTGGTGGTGAGTACGGCGGCGGCGCCCACGACGAGGCTGAACGCCAGCACGTACATCGGTATGGACGCCGAACCGGTGCTGTCCTTCAGCGCGCCGATCATGTACGGGCTGACGAAACCGGCCAGATTGCCGACCGAGTTGATCAGGGCGAGCCCGGCCGCGGCCGCCGTACCGCCCAGGAAGGCGGTGGGCAGCGACCAGAACAGCGGGGCGCAGGTCAGCACGCCGGCCGCCGCGAAGGACAGCGCGATCAGGGACAGCGCGGTGGAGCCCGACCAGGAGGCGGCCAGGGTGAAGCCGGCCGCGCCCATGAGGCTCGGGACCACTAGGTGCCAGCGGCGCTCCCGGCGCCGGTCGGCCGAGCGGCCGAACAGGTTCATCGCGGCCAGCGCGGCCAGGAACGGCACCGAACTGAGCACGCCGATGGCCAGGTTGCCCTTGATACCGGTCGACTCCACGAAGGTGGGCATCCAGAACGTCAGCGCGTACTGGCCCATCACGAAGCAGAAGTAGATCAGGCTCATCAGCCACACCTTGGGGTCGCGGAAGCCGTCCCAGACCTTGCCGTGCACGGTCCGGTGCGCCGCGTCCTCGCTGAGCGCCCGCTCCACGACGTCCTTCTCCTCGTCGCTGAGCCACTTCGCGTCCCGCACCCCGTTGTCCAGGTAGAACAGCGTGGCCACACCGACCGCGAGGGCCGGCAGCGCCTCCAGCGCGAACATCCACTGCCATCCCTGCCAGCCGCCCGTGCCGTGGAAGGTGTCCAGAATCCAGCCGGAGAGCGGGTTGCCGAAGATGCCCGCCACCGGGATCGCCGACATGAACA
Source organism: Streptomyces sp. SID1328 (assembly GCF_009865595.1). Classification (NCBI taxonomy): domain Bacteria; kingdom Bacillati; phylum Actinomycetota; class Actinomycetes; order Kitasatosporales; family Streptomycetaceae; genus Streptomyces; species Streptomyces sp. SID1328. The sequence goes on from NZ_WWKH01000786.1 coordinate 1,908, forward strand.
TCGCGATGACGCGGGCCCGGCGGTGGGACGGGAACCAGTAGGTGCAGTACAGGATGACACCGGGGTAGAACCCGGCCTCGGCCGCGCCGAGGAGGAAGCGGAGCACGTAGAACGTCGCCTCGTTGGTGACGAAGACGAACGCCGCCGAGACGACGCCCCAACTGATCATGATCCGGGCTATCCAGGCGCGGGCGCCGACCCGCTGCAGCAGCAGGTTCGACGGGACCTCGAAGAGGAAGTACCCGATGAAGAACAGCCCGGCGCCCAGGCCGTACGAAGCCTCGCTGAACCCCAGGTCGGCGGACATCTGGAGCTTGGCGAAGCCGACGTTGACGCGGTCCAGGTAGGAGACGACGTAAGCGAGGACGAGGAAGGGGACGATGCGCCGGACGACCTTGCGGAAGACGGCGTTCTCGCGGGTGAGGCCGACTTCGGCGGCGACCGTGGGGAGGGGCATGGCGAATCCTTTGAGCGGCTCAGGGGGATTCTCGGGACGAGGGACAGTGGTTCACCAGCGGGCGCCGAACACGGCGCGCAGTTCGTCGAGTTCGGATTCCGCGAGCGGAGCGGGCCTGCGCTCGGTGAGCAGCCACAGGCGTGCCGTCTCCTCGAGTTCTTCGAGGACGGCGAGTGCGGAGGCCGCGTCGGGCCCCCAGACGACCGGGCCCAGCCGGTCGAGCAGCACGGCCCGGATCGGCGTACCGCGCGCGGCGCGTTCGGCGATGCGGGCGGTCACCAGGTCGGCCACGCGCGGGTCGCCGGGCCGGTGGTAGGGGACGAGCGGGACGTGCCCGACCTTCATCACGTAGTACGGGGTGATCGGCGGGAGCACGTCGTCCGCGCGCCACACCCCGGCCAGGGTCAGCCCGACCAGGTGCGTGGAGTGGGTGTGGACGATGAAGCGGGCGGTGGGATCGGCGGCGTGGATACGGCGGTGCAGGGTGAGGGTCTTGCTGGCGCGGTCGCCCGCGAGCTGCTCGCCGCCGGCGTCGACGAGGGCCAGCCGGCGGGGGTCGAGGAAGCCCAGGGCCGCGTCGGTCGGGGTGATCAGGTGGGAGTCACCGACCCGGGCGCTGATGTTGCCCGCGCTGGCGTGGACATAGCCCCGCGCGAACAGGCTCGTGCCCACCCGGACGATCTCGCGCCGGGCCTCCTCCACCGGGTCGGTCATGCCGGCTCCAGCAGGGCGAACGCGGCGGAGAAGAAGTCGGGGCCGCCGAAGTTGCCCGACTTCAGGGCGAGATGGAGTGCCGACCCGTCCGGCGGAGTCGCCGCGCACCACGGCACACCGGGGTCGATCTGCGGGCCGATGCGGAGCCCGGTGATGCCGAGCGCCTGCACGACCGCCCCCGAGGTCTCGCCCCCGGCGACGACGAGTTGCCGCACCCCGCGCGCCACGAGCCCCCGCGCCACTTCGGCCAGGGTCCGCTCCACCAGCTCACCGGCCTCGGCGGCACCGAGCCTGCTCTGCACCCCGCGCACCGCTTCGGGGGCCTCGGTGGAGTAGATCAGCACCGGTCCGTCGGCGAGGTGGGCCTCGGCGAAGGCCAGCGCCGACCCGGCCACGTCCTCACCCGCCGCGATACGGAGGGGGTCCACGCTGAAGGCGGGACGCCCGGTGTCGAGGAAGGCGCGGACCTGGCCGTTGGTGGCCGTGGAGACCGAGCCGGAGACGATGGCCCGGTGGCCGGAGGCGGGCGGCAACAGGGTTGCCTCCGTCGAGGGCCGAAGACCCCAGTTGGCCGGCAGTCCGATGGCCAGCCCCGAACCGGCCGTCACCAGCGGCAGATCCCGCACGGCGTCGCCCAGCCGCACCAGATCGTCGTTGGAGACCGCGTCCACGACGGCGAACGCGACTCCCTGGGAACGGAGTTCAGCGATGCGGGCCCGCACGGCATCCGCACCGCCCGCGACGACCGTGTGGTCGATGAGCCCGACGGGCCGCCTGGTCTGCGCGCCCAGCACCTGGACCAGGTTGGAGTCGGTCATCGGCGTCAGCGGATGGTCCCGCATGCCGCTCTCGCTCAACAGCACGTCACCGAGGAAGAGATGACCCTTGAAGACGGTGCGACCGTTGTCCGGGAACGCCGGGGTGGCCACCGTGAAGTCCGTGTCCAGGGCGTCCATCAGGGCCTCGGCTACCGGCCCGATGTTCCCGGCCGGGGTGGAGTCGAAGGTCGAGCAGTACTTGAAGTAGATCTGCTCGGCCCCCGCGCCCCGCAGCCACGCCAGCGCGCGCAACGAGGCGTCCACCGCCTCCGCGACGGGCACGGTACGGGACTTGAGCGCGATCACCACCGCGTCCGCGTCCCCGGCGAGGCCCTGCCCGCCGTCCGCGGGGACGTCGATGAGCTGGACCACGCGCATCCCCGCGCGCACCAGGTTGTTCGCCAGGTCCGTGGCGCCGGTGAAGTCGTCGGCGATGGCGCCGAGCCGGATTCCCATGTCAGCCATCCTCCGGCTTCGGCAGGTCGATCCCGGGAAAGATCTTGATCACCGCGCTGTCGTCCTCGCCGCCCAGGCCGGAGGCCGCCGCCTGGAGGAACATCTGGTGGGCGGTGGCGGCCAGCGGCAGCGGGAAGCGCTCCGGGCGGGCGGAGTCGAGCACGACCCCGAGGTCCTTGACGAAGATGTCGACGGCCGACAGGGGCGTGTAGTCACCGGCCAGCACATGCGCCATGCGGTTCTCGAACATCCAGGAGTTGCCCGCGCTGTGGGTGATCACCTCGTACAGCGTCCCGGCCGGAACGCCGGCCTTGATGCCCAGTGCCATCGCCTCGGCGGCAGCGGCGATGTGGACACCCGCGAGCAACTGGTTGACCACCTTGACCCTGGAGCCGAGCCCGGCCTCGTCACCCAGCCGGTGCACGGTCGCGCTCATCGCCTCCAGCACCGGCCCGGCGAGCGCGTAGGCCTCCGGGGCGCCGGAGGTCATCATGGTCAGCTCACCGGCCGCCGCGCGCACCGCACCGCCGGAGACGGGGGCGTCCAGGTAGAGGAGACCCGACCCGGCCAGGCGAGAGGCGAGTTCGGCCGACCAGGCGGGGTCAACCGTGGAGCACATCACGAACACGGCCCCCGGTCGCAGCCGTTCGGCGGCACCCTCCGCCCCGAACAACACCTGCTCGGTCTGCGCGGAGTTGACGACCACGCCGACCAGGACATCGACGGTGGCGGCGAGTTCACCGGGGGAGGGGAACGCGGTGCCGCCCTCGCGCGCGAAGTCGGCGGCCACTTCGGGCCGCAGGTCGTGGACCCCGACGTCGTACCCCGCCGTCCGCAGGCTGCGGGCCATCCCGAGGCCCATGGCGCCGAGCCCCACCACGCCCACACGGGGCTTCTTGTCCTTCACGCGCAACATCCTTGTCTCGCAGTGGCCGCCTGTGCGCCTTCAGTGCCGTCGGCGAACAGGTCATATGATGACCTGACGACAGCGATCCGCGCACTGTGATGCCGGTCACATGTGGGGTGGTTCACCGGCGCGGGATGATGGGGCGAGTGCCGGGCATGAGGGTCCTCGGGGGTCCACCGGCCGCCCCGATCCGATCCGCCCAACGGCACCACTGGAGAATTCGCTGTGACCCTCGACGGCATACCGGTAGCTCTCGCCCCCGGCGGCGCCCTGGACGCCGACGCCCGCAAGCAGCGCCTGCGCCGCCGCCTGGAGCGGCTGATCGGCGTCGCCGCCACCGAGGGGAACGAGCTGATCCCGCTGCGCAACGGCAGCGCCATCTTCCCCGCCATGCTCAAGGCCATCGGCTCGGCCAGGCACACGATAGACATGATGACCTTCGTGTACTGGCGCGGCCAGATCGCCCACGACTTCGCCGCCGCCCTCGCCGACCGGGCGCGGGCGGGCGTGCGGGTACGGCTGCTGCTCGACGGGTTCGGCGCCAAGCGGATAGAGAGGGGGCTGCTGGACCTCATGGACGAGGCCGGCGTCGAGGTCGCCTGGTTCCGCAAGCCCGTCTGGCTCTCGCCCTTCAAGCAGAACCACCGCTGTCACCGCAAGGCCCTGATCGTGGACGAGCACACCGCCTTCACCGGCGGCGTCGGCATCGCGGAGGAGTGGTGCGGCGACGCCCGCAACCCCGGCGAGTGGCGCGACACCCACGTCCAGGTGCGCGGGCCGGCGGTCGACGGGATCGCCGCCGCCTTCGCCCAGAACTGGGCCGAATGCCACGACGAACTCTTCGACGACCGCGACCGCTTCACCGGGCACGAGCAGATCGGCGGCTCGATCGTCCAGGTCGTGCGCGGCTCGGCCAGTATCGGCTGGCAGGACATGCAGACTCTGATCCGGGTCATGCTCACCTCGGCGGAGGAACGGTTCCGCCTGGCCACGGCCTACTTCGCCCCCGACGACTACTTCATCGACCTGCTGTGCGACACCGCCCGCAGGGGCGTCAAGGTGGAGATCCTGCTGCCCGGTCCGTACACCGACCAGCGGGCCTGCCAGCTCGCCGGACAGCACCACTACACCAAGCTGCTGCGCGCGGGCGTCGACATCCGCCAGTACCAGCCGACGATGATGCACGCCAAGATCATCACCGTGGACTCGGTGGCGGCCCTGATCGGCTCCACCAACTTCAACCGCCGCTCCATGGACCACGACGAGGAAGTCATGCTCGCCGTGCTGGACGAGGAGTTCACCGCGTCCCTCGACCGTGACTACGACGCCGACCTCGAGCACAGCGTCGCCATCGACCTCGCCAGATGGCGGCGAAGAGCCGCTTTCCAGCGGCTGAAGGAAACCGCGGTCACGCCCGTGAGACGCTTTCTGTGACGAAAGGCAGGCGGCGGTAGCCGAGTGGAAGGCAGCTGAGGGTGTTCTCGGTGGATGTGAGGCAGCACGCGCTGGGCGTGCTGTTCGTGCTGTGCGGTGAACTGGACTTCGACAGCGTGGTGCAACTGCACGAGGCTGCCGACGCCGAACTGAACGGATCGACGGGGACGCTGCCGGTCGTGGTCGACTGCACCGCCCTGACCTTCTGCGACTCCTCCGGGATCAGCGCGCTGCTACGGCTCTACCAGCAGCTCACCGCCGAGCAGCGGAGCCTGCGCCTGGCGGCCGTACCCGCCTCGGTGTCACGTCTGTTCAGCCTGACAGGTTTGGACCAGCTCTTCTCCGTGCACAAGGACGCTGCTGAGGCGCTTGCCGCAGGCTCGGGCGGACGTGGCGTCGTCTCGCCGGTCCAACAGAACGAGGAGCGGAGCGCATGACGCGCGTATCAGGGCTGGACCAGCCCGAGGCCGGCCGGGCGCGAGGCGGGCTGGACGACGATCTGCGCGCGCTCTTCGGGCAGTCGACGGCCGTCTTCGCCTCACTCGCCGGACCGGCCCACATGCTGGAGTCCGCGAATCCGGCGTTCTTCGCCGCCATCGGCGGCGCCGAGCGCGCCCGCACCGGCCTGCCACTCGCGGAACTGATGCCGGAACTCGTCGAACAGGGCTTCATCGGCCTGCTGGACCGGGTCTACCGCACCGGCCAGTCCGTCACGGGCCGCGACCGCCGGATCGTGCTCGGCTCCGGCGCCGACGCCCGCGAGACCTTCTTCGACTTCACCTACGAGCCCCGGTTCGACGTCGGCGGCAACGTCACCGGCGTACGGGTGATCGGGGTCGAGACCACGCAGGTCAGACAGGCCCAGCGGCTCACGGCCGAGCAGGTGGCCCTGCTGGAGCAGATCGCCCGCCAGGCCCCGCTGGCCGACGTGCTGCACGGCATGGCGCGGGTCATCGAGGACCTGGCGCCCGAGGAGGTGCTGGTGTCGGTGCTGCTCGCCGACGCCGACGGCCGCCACCTGCGCCACGGCGCCGCCCCCAGCCTGCCCGACTTCTACAACCAGGCCATCGACGGCATCGCCGCCGGTGAGGGCGTGGGCTCCTGCGGTACGGCCGCCCACCGCCGCCAGAGCGTGATCGTCTCCGACATCGCCACGCACGAGTACTGGGACGACTTCCGGGAGCTGGCCGAGAAGGCCGGGCTCGCCGCCTGCTGGTCCACCCCGGTGCTGGGCCGCGACGGATCGCTGCTCGGCACCTTCGCCATGTACCACCGCACGCCCCGCTCGCCCCAGGACTACGACCTCGCGCTCGCCCGGATCTTCGCGGGCACCGCGGCCCTGGCCATCGAACGCCACCAGGCCGAGCAGGCCCGGCAGGCCGCCGAGGCCCGCGAGAAGGCCGCCCGTGCCGACCTCGGCTTCCTGCTGGACGCCAGCACCTCCCTGGCCTACGACCTGGACGCCGACCAGACCCTCCAGCGCCTCGCCGAGGCGTGCGTCCCCACCCTGGCCCCGCTGTGCGCGGTCGACATCGTGGAGTCCGGCCGCGTACGCCGTATCGCCACAGCCGCGCCGGACGCCGAGCGCGGTGCGCTGCTGGCCTCCCACATCCCGGTCTACGACGCCGCCGACGACGCCGTGGCGCGGGTGCTGGCCACCGGGGTCAGCGAGGTGGCCCGCCGCACGCCCACCGGGCCGGGCCCCTGGCACGACCTGGGCGTCACCGGCTACCTGTGCGTCCCGCTGCTCGACCGGGGCAACACCTTCGGCACCATGACCCTGCTCACCGTCGGCGACCACCCCTTCGACGGGCACACCGTCGCGCTGGCCGAGGAACTCGCCCGCCGGGCCGCCTCCGCCGCCCGCAACGCCCGCCAGTACACCCACCGGGTCACCCTCGCCCGCGACCTCCAGGCCGGACTGCTGCTGCCCGGCGTCCCGGACGTGCCGGGCGCCGACGTGGCCACGTACTACCACCCCGCCGGCGAGGGACTCGACATCGGCGGTGACTTCTACGACGTCTTCCCGCTGCGGGACGGCCGGTGGGCGTTCATGCTCGGCGACGTGTGCGGCCGCGGTGCCACCGCCGCGACCACCACCGCCCTGGTACGGCACACCGCCCGCGCCGTCGCCCCGCTGCTGCCCGGCCCCCAGGCCGTGGTCGAGGCCGTCAACCGTGCCCTGTGCGACCGTCCCGGCAGTCACGGCACCGGCTTCGTCACGCTCGTCTACGGGCAGTTCACCCCGACCCCGACGGGCCTGGACATCGAGCTGATCCGGGCCGGGCACACCGCGCCCCTCGTCATCGACGCGGGGCACACCGTGCGCGCCGTGGACGCCTCGGGGCTCCTCCTGGGTGTCACGCCCGACCCGCACGTCAGCCCCCGCCGGCTGCAACTGCGCCCGAACGAGAGTCTGTTGCTCTACACCGACGGCCTCACCGAGGCCCGCGCCCCCGACGGCGAGCAGTTCGGCGACGTACGCGTGGCCCAGGCCCTCGCCGGCTCGCCCCGCCCGCCCGCCGCCGGCCGCCTGATCGACTCCCTGACCGAGGCCGTACGCGTCTTCACCGGCGGCCACGACATCGACGACGACCAGGCGGTGCTCGTCCTCACCGCCACCGGCGAGTAGTCGGGACAGGCCGGCGATCCAGTCGTCCACGCCGGTGGCTGGGGAAGACCTTCTGGGTCGGCCCGGGACCAAGTCGAGCCCGGTCGGCCCGCTTCCCGAGGGTGCCTTCATCGACGCTCACGGGTTCGTCCGGGTACGGGTTCGGCCCGGGTGGCGCCGAGGCCCCGCAGGGAGCGGTCGGCGACGGTCACCGCGAGGAAGAGGGCGCTGACGGCGAGCATCAGCCAGGAGAGGTGGTGCAGTCCGCCGGTGTCGGCACGCTGCCCGAAGAGGGCGCCGCTCGCGGCGGAGGCGACGATCGCGCCGAGGTAGCCGAAGGTGCGCAGCAGCCCGGCGGAGGAGCCCATGCGCTCGGGATCGGCCTGGTGGAAGACGGAGTTCTGCAGGGCCAGGCTGTTCAGGCCCTGCGGCACACCGAGCACGAACACGACGGCCAGCAGCGTCCACACCGGGCTCGCGTCGGTCAGCGTCAGCAGCAACGCGCAGGCGGCGAGCTGCCCGGCCGCGCCCACCAGGAGCTTGGCCCGGATCGCCGGCCGGCGCCCGGTGACCGTCGAGACGATCAACGCGGTGGCGAACAGCGGGAGTTGGACCAGCCCCGCCTGTGAGGCCGACAGTCCCCGGCCCTCCTCGAGCCACTGGGTGTACCCGTAGAGGAAGGCGTAGCTGACGATGTACGCGAGCAGTGCGCGGGCGTAGGTGGCAAGCAGGGGGAGGTTGCCGCTCAGGACGCGCAGGTCGATGAAGGGCTGCGGGGTCCGCAGCTCCCGCCGGGCGAAGGCCGCCGCCGTGACCACGGTCAGCACCGGCAGGTACCAGTGGGCGGTGCCGGGCTCCATGAGGAAGAGGAGCAGGCAGACCAGGGCCGCCGCGAAGAGGCCCATGCCGGGCAGGTCCAGTGCGGCGAGGGCGTGTTGGTCCTCGCGGCGGGGCGCCGGTGGGGTGACGGGGAGGCGGCGGGCGCCGAGGTACAGGCCGGCCAGGGCGAGCGGGATGTTGAGGGCGAGGGTGGCGCGCCACCCGCCGACACCGATCAGCAGTCCGCCGAGGCTGGGGCCGATCACGGCGACGGTCTGGGTGGTGACGGCGAGCGCGGTGAGGACGCCCGTCGGGCTCTCCTGGCCGGTGCGCCGGGCCTCGCTGCGGATCAGGTACATGGCGGCCGGATAGCCGGAACAGGTGCCGAAGCCGAGCAGTACGCGGGCGGCGATGAGTACGCCGAGGTTCGGGGCGAGCATCCCCACGACACCCGCGACACCGGTGAGCGCGGTGCCCGCGAGGAACAGACGGCGCGGCCCGAACAGGTCGATCAGCCGTCCCACCACCGGCTGGCCGATGGACGTGGCCAGATACAGGGCGGAGACCAGCCAGGCGGTCTGCGCCGGCGGCGCCCCGAAGGCGGCGCCGATCGGCACCAGGGAGACCGACAGGACGGAGGAGTTGACCGGGTTGAGTACGGAGCCCAGCATCATCGGGGCGAGCAGGCGCCGGTCGAAGCCGTCGCTCTTCGTCGCCCGGCCGGGCAGCGGCGGGCGCAGGGTCACGAGCGGACGACCCGGTCCAGTATGGCCGCCGCCTCCAGCAGGATCCGGCGCTCGGACTCCGTGCACTCGTTCTCCAGAGCCCGGGTCAGCCAGCCCTCCCCGGCCCGCCTGCGGTCCTCCAGGAAGGCGTGCCCGCTGTCGGTGACGGACACCAGCTGGCGCCGCCCGTCGGAGGGGTCCGGCCGCCGGGACACCAGCGCGCGCTCCTCCAGTACGGACACGGTCGCGGCCACCGACTGGTGCCGCACCCGCTCGGCGGCGGCCAGGTCACTGACCGACGCCTCCCCGTCCTTGTCCAGCCGGCTCAGCACGGATGTCTGCGACGGCGTCAGGTCTCCGGGGTCGTAGCTCTCCCGCATCCGCCGGCGGAGCCGGCTGAACACCACACGGAACTCGTGCGCGGCGCGTACGGCGGATTCGGACACACCGGTGGTGTCAGCGATCTCGGTCATATGTACAGGCTAGCTTGCGCAGTCCAGACTGTGCAATGTGCCGTTTCTCGAATTGACGGGCCGCCCGGAGGTGTTCCGGGCGGCTCCTCGGGGGTTGTCGTCAGAGCGTCGCGCGGCGGCGCAGCTCCTTCTTGTCCGGCTTGCCGACGTCCGTCAGGGGCAGCTCGGACGGGAAGGTGATCCTGGCCGGCTCGTACATCGCGCCGCGCTCCGCCCGTACCAGCGCGCGGAGGCCGTCGGCGGTCGTGGTGGCGCCGGGGGTGAGGAGGACGGCGGCGTGGCGCGCTCCATGCGGTCCTCGTCGCGGACGCCGAAGACCGCGCACGCACCCATGCCCCGTCACCTGATTCGCCCCCC
>NZ_WWKH01000787.1:0-18378 GCF_009865595.1 Streptomyces sp. SID1328
GACTGGCGGGTCTCGACGGCGGCCGTCAGCAGCGTGGCCAGTGCGCAGCCGCCGACCACCAGCGTGGCCACGGTCGACAGCGGGCCGAAGGCGGCGGCCGGCTGGTCGTACATCGCGGTCGTGGCGAGCGCGGCCGACGTCACGGCGCAGACCACACCCAGCGGGCGCCCGATCCGTGTGGCCTCCGACATCAGCACCCGCCCCGCCAGCAGCCGCAGCGCGCCGGGCTGCGCGGACTGGAGCACCCGCCCGCACAGGTAGGTGAGGCCCGGTGCGGCCAGGACCAGTCCCAGCGCGGTGAGCAGCCAGCCGCCCAGCACAGCCACCCCCTCCACGGGCAGCGCCAGCACGGACGCCGGGGCGGCCCGGTTCGCGTACGCCTGCACGGCGAGACCCGCCGCCAGCGCGGCGACACCCCAGGGGAAGCCCGCCGGGGCCTCGCGGGGCGGCGGCGCGACGGTCAGCACGTCCGACCAGCCTTCGGCCTCGGCTTCCACCGGGGCTTCCGCTGGAGCGGGCGCCTCCGTCTTGTGCAGGACGGCGCGCCAGCAGGCGCCGAAGGACGCCGTGCCCTTCACATCGGGCCGGCGCGGGTCCAGGGGGCGCAGGCTGAGCGCCACCGCGCCCGACGCGGTGAGCGGCAGCAGCGCCAGCAGCGTCAGCGCCGCCGGTACCGGCAGCGGCCGGTCGGCCGCGAGGAACTGCGCGCCCTTCCCGTCGATGGGCAGCCCCGACAGGTCGCCGCGCAGATGCAGGAAGAACAGCAGGGCGACCAGCGAGCCCAGCGTGCAGGCGAGCAGCGTGGTCAGCGCCGAGACCGCCATCAGCCGGCCCGGCCCGAGCCCCACCGCCGACAGCCCCGGCCGGGGCCGGGTGCCGGGGTCGGTACGGGCCACCGCCAGCGCCAGGTAGACCGTCGCGGCGAGCGGTACCACGCACCAGGCCAGGCGCAGCGCCGCCGCGCCCGGCGTCTGGGGGTGGCCCATCGCGTAGCCGAGGGAGCCGAGCAGCAGGAAGCCGGTGCCCGCCGAGGCGGCCGCCACCAGCAGACGGCGCAACTGGACGGCGGGCCGGGCCGCGCGGGTCAGACGGAGAGCGAGCACGCCGCCCGGCCTTCCGTGTCCGGTGCGTCGGGGAGGTGCACGGTCTTCACCCGGCGCCCGTCCAGCAGCGAGACCGAGCGGTCGGCGAGGGCCGCCGTCTCGGGGTCGTGGGTGGCGAGGACCACCGTGATGCCGTGCGAGCGGGCCGCCGTGGTCAGCGTGCGCAGGACGTGCCCGCGGTCGGCGCGGTGCAGGGGCGCGGTCGGCTCGTCGGCGAACAGCACCGTCGGCCCGGGGGCGAGCGCGCGGGCGATGGCGACGCGCTGCCGCTCCGCCTGGAGCAGTTCGTGCGGGCGCTTCTTGGACTTGTCGCCCACGTCCAGCCGCTCCAGCCACTCCATGGCGGCCACCTTGGCGCGGCGGCGACTGGTGCCGCGCAGCATCAGCGGCAGCGCCGCGTTCTCCCAGACGTTCAGCTCCGGCACGAGCGCCGGGGCCGGGTCGATCCAGCCGAACCGGTCACGGCGCAGCTTCTCGCGGGCCATCGGGCCCAGGGTGTGCACGGGGGAGCTGTTGAACCACACCTCGCCCCCGTCCACCCGGACCTGCCCGGACAGACAGCGCAGCAGGGTCGTTTTGCCACTGCCGCGCGGGCCGCCGACCGCGAGGATCTCGCTCTCCCGGACGCCCAGCGAGATGCCGGCGATTCCGGGGGAGCCGTCGGGATGCTTGAAGTGCAGGGAGCGTGCCCACAGCACGTCGTTGTCCGGCGGAGCCTCCATGGCGTACACCTCGGTTCTGATCCGTTTTCCCGTGTCCTTGTGCCCTGTTCGGGGGAACGAAGACCGGGCCGATCGGTCACTGGGCACGCTAGGCAGCACCGAGGGGGAGGCGGCACAGCACACGGCCCCGGGCCGCCGTTCTCACTCGAACGGGCGGCGCCGGGGCCGGGGCCGGCGGGGTCAGAGCTTGGTCCACGCCTCCGTCAGGGTCGCGCGCAGGATCTGCTCGATCTCGTCGAACGTCTCCTGGTTGGCGATCAGCGGCGGGGCCAGCTGGATCACCGGGTCACCGCGGTCGTCCGCACGGCAGTACAGGCCGTTCTCGAACAGGGCCTTGGAGAGGAAGCCGTACAGGACGCGCTCGATCTCGTCGGCGTCGAAGGACTCCTTGGTGTTCTTGTCCTTCACCAGCTCGATGCCGTAGAAGAAGCCGTTGCCGCGGACGTCGCCGACGATCGGCAGGTCGTGCAGCTTCTGCAGGGTGCGCAGGAAGGCGCCCTCGTTGTCCAGGACGTGCTGGTTCAGGCCCTCGCGCTCGAACAGGTCGAGGTTGGCGAGGCCGACCGCGGCGGAGACCGGGTGGCCGCCGAAGGTGTAGCCGTGCAGGAAGACGTTGTCGCCCCGGTAGAAGGGCTCGGCGATCCGGTCGGAGACGACGGTCGCGCCGATCGGGGAGTAGCCCGAGGTCATGCCCTTGGCGCAGGTGATGATGTCGGGGACGTAGCCGAACTTGTCGCAGGCGAACATCGTGCCCAGGCGGCCGAAGGCGCAGATGACCTCGTCCGAGACGAGCAGCACGTCGTACTGGTCGCAGATCTCGCGCACCCGCTGGAAGTAGCCGGGCGGCGGCGGGAAGCAGCCGCCGGCGTTCTGCACCGGCTCCACGAAGACCGCGGCGACCGTGTCCGGGCCCTCGAAGAGGATCTGCTGCTCGATCTGGTCGGCGGCCCAGCGGCCGAACGCCTCCGGGTCCTCGCCGTGGATCGGGGCGCGGTAGATGTTGGTGTTCGCCACCTTGTGCGCGCCCGGCACCAGCGGCTCGAAGGGCGCCTTGAGCGCGGGCAGGCCGGTGATGGACAGGGCGCCCTGGGGGGTGCCGTGGTAGGCCAGCGAGCGGGATATCACCTTGTGCTTGGCGGGCTTGCCGACCAGCTTGAAGTACTGCTTGGCCAGCTTCCACGCGGTCTCCACGGCCTCGCCGCCGCCGGTGGTGAAGAAGACCTTGTTGAGGTCGCCGGGGGCGTAGCCGGCCAGCCGCTCGGCCAGCTCGATCGCCTTCGGGTGGGCGTAGGACCACACCGGGAAGAAGGCCAGCTCCTGCGCCTGCTTCAGCGCGGTCTCGGCCAGCTCCACCCGGCCGTGCCCGGCCTGGACCACGAACAGGCCCGCCAGGCCGTCGAGGTACCGCTTGCCCTTGTCGTCGAAGACGTGGGTGCCCTCACCCCGCACGATGGTGGGGACGGGCGAGTTCTCGTACGACGACATGCGGGTGAAGTGCATCCACAGGTGGTCGTACGCGGTGCGGCTGAGGTCCTTCTGCGTCACGGTTATCGGGTTCCCCACATATAGGTCTGCTTCTTGAGCTTGAGATAGACGAAGCTCTCGGTGGAGCGGACGCCGGGCAGGGCCCGGATACGCCTGTTGATCACGTCCAGCAGGTGGTCGTCGTCCTCGCAGACGATCTCGGCGAGGACGTCGAAGGAGCCGGCGGTCATCACCACGTACTCGACCTCCGACATGGCGCTCAGCGCGTCCGCGACGCCGTCCACGTCGCCCTCGACATGCACCCCGACCATCGCCTGGCGGCGGAAGCCCACGGTGAGCGGGTCGGTGACCGCCACGATCTGCATCACGCCCTGGTCGAGCAGCTTCTGCACCCGCTGGCGCACCGCCGCCTCGGAGAGGCCGACCGCCTTGCCGATCGCGGCGTAGGGCCTGCGGCCGTCCTCCTGGAGCTGCTCGATGATGGCGAGGGAGACGGCGTCCAACTGCGGAGTGCCGCTCCTGGACTCGCGGGCGGAGTCCCTGTGTTCTGTGCTTCGACTGGCCACGCCCTCACTGTGCACGACACCTCGACAGTTTCGCAAGGCTCGATCGATGAAATTCGTTGTTTACGAGCTTGCAGTGTGCGGATTTCGCAGGACGCGTGCGGGCGGGGGTGTTGAAAACGTGGGTGTCCCGACTAGGGTTGGGTTGTCTCAGCCACCGGACAGCCATGCGGCCCTCCGGGGCGGGGACAGCTCGAACCCTCGAACCAGATCAGGAGGCCGGCAGTGAGCACCGAGCCGCGTGGGCTGCGCAAACTCCGGAACTATGTCGCCGGTGAGTTCCGGGACGCCGCCGACGGACGGACCACCGAGGTGGTCAACCCCGCCACTGGTGAGGTGTACGCGACCGCGCCGCTGTCCGGGCAGGCGGACGTGGACGCCGCCATGGACGCGGCCGCCAGGGCGTTCCCGGCCTGGCGCGACACCACCCCCGCCGAGCGGCAGAAGGCCCTGCTGAAGATCGCCGACGCGTTCGAGGAGCGGGCTGAGGAACTCATCGCGGCCGAGGTGGAGAACACGGGCAAGCCCGTCGGGCTCACCCGCTCCGAGGAGATCCCGCCGATGGTCGACCAGATCCGCTTCTTCGCGGGCGCGGCCCGGATGCTGGAGGGGCGCTCGGCCGGCGAGTACATGGACGGCCTGACCTCGATCATCCGCCGCGAGCCGATCGGCGTCTGCGCGCAGGTCGCGCCGTGGAACTACCCGATGATGATGGCCGTGTGGAAGTTCGCCCCGGCGCTCGCCGCGGGCAACACGGTCGTCCTCAAGCCCTCGGACACCACCCCGGCCTCCACCGTCCTCATCGCCGAGATCATCGGCTCGGTCCTGCCGGCCGGCGTCTTCAACGTCATCTGCGGCGACCGCGACACCGGCCGCATGATGGTCGAGCACCCGACCCCGGCGATGGCCTCCATCACCGGCTCGGTGCGCGCCGGCATGTCGGTCGCCGAGTCGGCCTCCAAGGACCTCAAGCGGGTCCACCTGGAGCTGGGCGGCAAGGCACCGGTCGTCGTCTTCGAGGACACCGACATCCCCAAGGCCGTCGAGGACATCTCGGTGGCGGGCTTCTTCAACGCCGGCCAGGACTGTACGGCCGCGACCCGTGTCCTCGTCCAGGAGTCCATCCACGACGAGTTCGTGGCCGCGCTCGCCAAGGCCGCGTCCGAGACGAAGACCGGGCAGCCGGACGACGAGGACGTGCTCTACGGCCCGCTGAACAACCCGAACCAGCTCAAGCAGGTCGCCGGCTTCATCGAGCGGCTGCCCGCGCACGCCAAGGTCGAGTCGGGCGGCCACCAGGTCGGTGACAAGGGGTACTTCTACGCCCCGACCGTGGTCTCCGGCCTGAAGCAGGACGACGAGATCATCCAGAACGAGGTGTTCGGGCCGGTCATCACCGTCCAGTCCTTCACCGACGAGGACCAGGCCGTCGAGTGGGCCAACGGCGTCGACTACGCGCTGGCCTCCTCGGTGTGGACCAAGGACCACGGGCGCGCCATGCGCATGTCCAAGAAGCTGGACTTCGGCTGCGTGTGGATCAACACCCACATCCCGCTGGTCGCGGAGATGCCGCACGGCGGCTTCAAGAAGTCCGGCTACGGCAAGGACCTGTCGGCGTACGGGTTCGACGACTACACGCGGATCAAGCACGTGATGACGTCCCTGGACTCCTGACCTGGTCGGATTGTTCCCGCGGGGGACGGGGCGGCACACTTTCCGGGTGCTTCACACCTCTGTTCGTGGTTCCGCCCCCTCCCGCCGGTCCGTGCTGCGGGCCCTCGGGGGCACCGCCGCGCTCGGCGCGCTCGCCGGGTGCGGGGTGCCCTCGGCGTACGTCCGTGCCGGCGACCGCTCCGCCCCCGACCGGTCCGCCACCGACCACCGGCTGACCTGGTCGAACTGGCCGCTGTACATCGACACCGATGACGACGACGCGAACAAGCGGCCCACGCTGGACGCCTTCCGGAAGCGCACCGGGATCTCCGTCGACTACGTCGAGGAGATCAACGACAACGACGAGTTCTTCGGCAAGATCAGCCCCGCCCTGATGAACCACCGGCCCACCGGCCGGGACCTGATCGTCATCAGCGACTGGATGTGCGCGCGGTACGTCCGCCTCGGCTGGGTCCAGCGGATGGACCGGGCCGGGCAGCCGAACGTCGCGAAGTACCTGGACCCGCTGCTGCGCCGGCCCGCCTTCGACCCGGGCCGTATGTTCACCGTCCCCTGGCAGTCCGGGATCACCGGCATCGCGTACGACCGCCGCCGGCTCGGCCGCGAGATCCGGCACGTGAAGGACCTCTGGGCGAGCGACCTCAAGGGCCGGGTGACGCTGCTGTCCGGGCTCGACGAGGCGTTCGCGCTGCTGATGCAGGGCAACGGCGTGGACATCACCCGCTGGACGGCCGCCGACTTCCACACCATGTGCGACGAGGTGGAACGCGAGGTCCGCCGGGGCCAGATCCGCCGCTTCACCGGCAACGACTACACCAAGGACCTGGTCAGCGGCGATGTCCTCGCCTGCCAGGCGTACTCCGGCGACGTCATCCAGCTCCAGGCCGACAACCCGCACATCCGTTTCGTCGTCCCCGAGGAGGGCGCCGAACTCTGGTCGGACTCCCTGATGATCCCCGACCGCGCGACCCACAAGGCCAACGCCGAGCGCCTGATCGACTACTACTACACCCCCTCGGTGGCCGCCGAACTCGCCACCTGGGTCAACTACGTCTGCCCGGTCCCGGCGGCCCAGCACATCCTCGCCGACAGCCCCGACAGGGACACCGCCGCCCTCGCCGCGAACCCCCTGATCTTCCCCAACGGCCCCCTGCGCAAGCGCCTCGCCATCGCCCGCGACATCAAGCCGACGGAACGACCGGAGTTCGCACGACGGTGGAACTCGATCGCGGGATTGTAGGGGGCCGACGCCCCCTCCCATGGCACGCTTTCGGTATGACCAGCTCACCCGGTGACCCGCGCCGTCTGCGGGAGCTCAGGTTGTTGCGGCGGGTGCGGGATCGGATTGACCGGGAGTACGCGCGGCCGCTGGACGTGGAGGCGTTGGCTCGCGGGGTGAACATGTCGGCCGGGCACCTGAGCCGGCAGTTCCGGGCCGCGTACGGGGAGTCGCCGTACAGCTATCTGATGACGCGGCGGATCGAGCGGGCGATGGCCTTGCTGCGGCGGGGGGATCTGAGTGTGACCGAGGTGTGCTTCGAGGTGGGGTGCTCCTCGCTCGGGACGTTCAGTACGCGCTTCAGTGAGCTGGTCGGGATGGCGCCGAGCGTGTACCGGATCGAGGCGGCGCGGGCGACGGAAGGGCTGCCGACCTGCGTGGTCAAGGTGGTGACCAGACCGGTCAGGAATCGAGAAGCGCGGGTCACGGGCCACGGCTAGCGTGACGGCCATGGACATCAGCATTCACGCCAGCTTCCTCCCGCAGGACGACCCGGAGGCGGCCCTCGCCTTCTACCGCGACACCCTCGGCTTCGAGCTGCGCAACGACGTGGGCCACAACAACCTGCGCTGGCTCACCGTGGGCCCCAAGGGCCAGCCGGACACGAACATCGTGCTGAGCCCGCCCGCCATGGACCCCGGCATCACCGACGACGAGCGGCGCGTCATCGCCGAGATGATGGCCAAGGGCACGTACGCCGGCATGGTGCTGGCCACCCCCGACCTGGACGGTACCTTCGACCGGCTGGTGGCGGCCGGTGCCGACATCGTCCAGGAGCCCGCCGACCAGCCGTACGGCATCCGGGACTGCGCCGTACGGGACCCCGCGGGCAACATGCTCCGCATCCAGGAGCACCGCTGAGCCTGCCGGCGTACGACAAGAAGCCAGTACGTGAAGATGGAGACGGGATGACCAAGGGCACGGACGTGCACGCCGCCGACAGCCACGAGATGATCCGGGTCCACGGCGCGCGGGTGAACAACCTGAAGGACGTCAGCGTCGAGATCCCCAAGCGCCGGCTGACGGTGTTCACCGGCGTCTCCGGCTCCGGCAAGAGCTCGCTGGTCTTCGGCACCATCGCCGCCGAGTCGCAGCGGCTGATCAACGAGACGTACAGCGCGTTCGTCCAGGGCTTCATGCCGACGCTCGCCCGTCCCGAGGTGGACGTGCTCGACGGGCTGACCACCGCGATCATCGTGGACCAGCAGCGCCTCGGGGCCGACCCCCGCTCCACCGTCGGCACCGCCACCGACGCCAACGCCATGCTCCGCATCCTGTTCAGCCGGCTCGCCGCCCCGCACCTCGGCCCGCCCAGCGCGTACGCCTTCAACGTCGCGTCGGTGCAGGCCAGCGGCGCGATCAAGGTGGACAAGGGGGCGCGCAGGGCGGAGAAGGTCACCTTCAGCCGTACCGGCGGGATGTGCCCGCGCTGCGAGGGCCGGGGCGCGGTCACCGACATCGACCTCACGCAGCTCTACGACGACTCCAAGTCGCTGCGCGAGGGCGCGCTCACCATCCCCGGCTACAGCGTGGACGGCTGGTACGGCCGCATCTACACCGGCTGCGGCTTCTTCGACCCGGACAAGCCGATCGCCAAGTTCACCAAGCGCGAGCTGCACGACCTGCTCCACAAGGAGCCCACCAAGATCAAGGTGGAGGGCATCAACCTCACGTACGAGGGCCTGATCCCGAAGATCCAGAAGTCGTTCCTCTCCAAGGACGTCGACTCGCTCCAGCCGCACGTCCGCGCCTTCGTGGAGCGGGCCGTCACCTTCACCGTGTGCCCCGACTGCGCGGGCACCCGGCTGAGCGAGGGCGCCCGTACCTCGACGATCGACGGCGTGAGCATCGCCGACGCCTGCGCGATGCAGATCACCGACCTCGCCGAGTGGGTACGCGGCCTCGACGACCCCTCGGTCGCCCCGCTGCTCACCGCGCTCGGTCACAGCCTCGACTCGTTCGTGGAGATCGGCCTCGGCTACCTCTCCCTCGACCGCCCCTCGGGCACGCTGTCCGGCGGCGAGGCGCAGCGGGTGAAGATGATCCGCCACCTCGGCTCCTCGCTCACCGACGTCACGTACGTCTTCGACGAGCCCACCACCGGACTGCACCCGCACGACATCCAGCGGATGAACGGCCTGCTGCTGCGCCTGCGCGACAAGGGCAACACCGTGCTGGTCGTGGAGCACAAGCCGGAGATCATCGCCATCGCCGACCATGTGGTCGACCTCGGTCCGGGCGCCGGTACGGGGGGCGGCGCCGTGTGCTTCGAGGGCACGGTCGAGGGGCTGCGGGCCTCCGACACCGTCACCGGGCGCCACCTGGACGACCGGGCCTCGCTGAAGAAGAGCGTCCGTAAGGCCACCGGTGCGCTGGAGATCCGGGGCGCCGACGCCAACAACCTGCGCGGGATCGACGTGGACATCCCGCTCGGGGTGCTGGTCGCGGTGACCGGGGTCGCCGGGTCCGGCAAGAGTTCGCTGGTGCACGGGTCGGTGCCCGAGGGGGAGGGGGTCGTCTCCGTCGACCAGGGGGCGATCCGGGGGTCACGGCGGAGCAACCCCGCCACGTACACGGGGCTGCTGGACCCGATCCGCAAGGCGTTCGCCAAGGCCAACGGGGTCAAGCCCGCGCTGTTCAGCGCCAACTCCGAGGGCGCGTGCCCCACTTGCAACGGCGTCGGGGTCGTCTACACCGACCTCGCCATGATGGCGGGCGTCGCCACGACGTGCGAGGAGTGCGAGGGGCGGCGCTTCCAGGCGGCGGTGCTGGAGTACCGGCTCGGGGGCCGCGACATCAGCGAGGTGCTGGCGATGCCGGTCAGCGAGGCCGAGGCGTTCTTCGCGGAGGGCGAGGCGCGTATTCCGGCTGCGCACCGCATCCTGACCCGCCTTTCCGACGTGGGCCTCGGCTACCTCACCCTGGGCCAGCCGCTCACCACCCTCTCCGGCGGCGAACGCCAGCGGCTCAAGCTGGCCACGCACATGGGGGAGAAGGGCGGTGTGTACGTCCTGGACGAGCCGACCGCCGGACTCCACCTCGCCGATGTGGAGCAACTCCTCGGTCTGCTCGACCGGTTGGTGGACTCCGGAAAGTCCGTCATCGTCGTGGAGCACCACCAGGCGGTGATGGCCCACGCGGACTGGATCATCGACCTGGGGCCGGGTGCGGGGCACGACGGCGGGCAGATCGTGTTCGAGGGCACGCCGGCTGAGCTGGTGGCGGACCGGTCGACGCTTACGGGGCGGCACTTGGCGGAGTACGTGGGGGCGTGAGGGGGTGTTGACCGGGGCCTGCGGCCGGGCCGGTCGTCCGGCCGCTCGCCCCCTCGTTCGCCTGGCCGTTCGCCTCGCCGTTCGCCCTGGTCAGAGCATGTCCCGCATCCGGACGATCTCGCTGGTCTGCTGGGCGATCACGTCGTCCGCCATCTCCTCGATCTGGATGTTGTTGCCCTGCGCCTTCACGTCGGTGGCCATGGTGATCGCGCCCTCGTGGTGGGCGATCATCAGCTTCAGGAAGAGCTGGTCGAACGCCTTGCCCCGGGCGGCGCGCAGTTCGGTCAGCTGAGCATCGGTGGCCATGCCGGGCATGGTGCCGTGGTCATGCGCCGTGCCGCCCTTGCCGTTCGTGGCCAACCAGCTCTTCATCGCGCTGATTTCGGGGCCCTGGGCGGCGGATATGCGTTCCGCGATGCGCTTGACCTGCGTCGACTGGGCTCTCTTGGGGGCGAGTTCGGTCATCTTCAGTGCTTGCGTGTGGTGGACGATCATCATGCGGGCGTAGGAACGGTCCGCCGCGTTGGGGGAGTTGTCGTCCTGGCGCTGCTCGGCGGCGTCCTCGGCGGACATCGTGCGGTTCGCCTCGCCGGGCTTGCCAGGGGCGATGACCGAAGGGCCGGTGCGTGCGGCGGACGTGGCGCCGGAATCGCCTCCGTTCGCGGAACCGGAGCAGCCGCCGGCCGCCAGTACGGCCGCGGCCGTCAGGAGGGCCGTGGTGAGGGAGGCGCGGCGGTGAGGCACGGGAGTCTCCTGCGTTCGTGGGGGAGCGGATACCGACCGTCCTAGCACTCTTCCGCCCGCGAATGACCGAGAACCTTCGGACGCGACTCATTGCGCACTGTTGACCTGTCCATGACGCGGACGATACTGCGGGGGAGTGTGAGCCGCGCCCCCACGTCCGGCACCAGGGAGGAAGCAGTGACCCTGTCCCAAGATCCCCGAACCCGTCGCAGACGCCTGGGAGTCGCCGCCGCCGCGGCAGGTCTCCTGGCCGCGCTGCTCACCACCGCACCGGCTTCCGCCACGCCCGACCCCGGTGACAGCCCCGCCGCCGGACAGCGCGTCTCCCAGAGCGAGGCGGCCGAGGTGCGGGGCGCGATCGCGGACGGCGAGATACCGGGGCAGGACGAGATCGTCCACTCCGCCAACATCGAGCACCTCACCAACGTCCCCAAGGACGCCCTCCCCGGTTACAACACCGACCTGGCCTTCCAGGGGCGGTACGCCTACGCCGGCAACTACGACGGCTTCCGCATCTTCGACATCAGCAACCCGAAGGCGCCGAGGACGGTCGCCCAGGTGCTGTGCCCAGGCTCGCAGAACGACGTCTCCGTCAGCGGAAACCTGCTGTTCCTCTCCACCGACTCCTCGCGCAGCGACAACTCCTGCGCGAGCACCACCCAGCCCGCGACCGAGAAGTCGTCGTGGGAGGGCATGAAGATCTTCGACATCAGCGACAAGGCGAACCCGAAGTACGTCGCCGCCGTCGAGACCGCCTGCGGCTCCCACACCCACACGCTGGTGCCCGAGCGGAGAGACGTCTACATCTACGTCTCCTCGTACTCGCCCAGCGCCGCCTTCCCCGACTGCCAGCCGCCGCACGACGGCATCTCGGTCATCAAGGTGCCGCGCAAGGCGCCCGAGAAGGCGGCCGTGGTCGGCTTCCCCGTGCTCTTCCCCGGTGAGGGCCCCGATGGCGGCGGCAACCCGGGCGCGCCCACCAACCCCGGCGTCTCCAAGACCACCGGCTGCCACGACCTGACCGTCCTGCCCTCCAAGGACCTCGCGGCGGGCGCCTGCATGGGCGACGGCATCCTGTTCTCCATCAAGGACCCCGAGCACCCGAAGGTCATCGACCGGGTCCAGGACAACGTCAACTTCGCCTTCTGGCACTCCGCGACGTTCAATCAGCGCGCGGACAAGGTCGTCTTCACCGACGAGCTGGGCGGCGGCGGGGCGGCCACCTGCAACGCGGCCATCGGCCCCGACCGCGGTGCCGACGGCATCTACGACATCACCGGCCGCGGCGACCACCGCAAGCTGGTCTTCCGCAACTACTACAAGATCCCCCGCTACCAGGCCGACACCGAGAACTGCGTCGCCCACAACGGGTCCCTCATCCCCGTCAAGGGCCGCGACCTCATGGTCCAGGCGTGGTACCAGGGCGGCATCTCCGTCTGGGACTTCACCGACTCCGCCCACCCGCACGAGATCGCCTACTTCGAGCGTGGCCCGCTGACCACGGACA
Source organism: Streptomyces sp. SID1328 (assembly GCF_009865595.1). Taxonomy (NCBI): domain Bacteria; kingdom Bacillati; phylum Actinomycetota; class Actinomycetes; order Kitasatosporales; family Streptomycetaceae; genus Streptomyces; species Streptomyces sp. SID1328. The sequence continues at coordinate 12,353 of NZ_WWKH01000787.1, forward strand.
CCCTCCAGATCGGGGGCTCCTGGTCGGCGTACTACTACAACGGCTACATCTACTCCAACGACATCATGAAGGGCTTCGACGTCCTGAAACTGAACGACCGCCGCACGGACTCGGCCCGCCGCGTGCACCTGCCTGAGCTGAATGTGCAGACGCAGCCGGAGTACTTCGACTGAGCGGACCTGCTGGTACCGGCGGCTCCTCTTGCGCGGGGGAGCCGCCGATCAGCGACTGGGTCGAGTCGCCGAATCGCCGTTCGCCGTCGGTGTCCTTGGTCAGGACTCCGTGCCGGACTCCGGGGGGAAGAAGGTGATCAGCGTGGCGGTGCCGTCCTTGTCGACCGTCCGGACCGCCGGCTCGGGAACGTCCTGCGTGGCGACGTCGATCTCCGTCGGGTGCCACACCAGGTGCCGCAGGACGACGGGGTAGCGCGGCGACCGTCCGCCCACGGAGACGGCAACTACGTCGTCCTTCGGGTCGTACGAGATGGTGGCGAAAGGCAGCCGGTCGGCTTCGTACTGATGACCGACCTCGGGGTCCAGTACCTCGATGGTGACGAACTCGCCCTGGTGTTCCTCGCTCATCTGGTTGAGGGCGGTCTCCCAGGTGCTGCGGTCGAGCGTTTCGGTGCCGGCCATCGTCGTTCCTCCTCCGGTGGCGATCTGCTCTCCCCACGAAGGTAGTCGCAGCCCTGAGCGGCTGCCTCGGCCTGGCAGGTCGAGCCGTTCGGCCCTGGTGCACCTGCCCGAACGAGTCGAAGCCCCACGGGGCCGGCTCCGGTACGGGCGGAGCGGGGGCGGGCAGGGCCTGCCGGACCCACGTGAGCCGCGCGCCCCGGCAGGATTCGAACCTGCGACACCCGCTTTAGGAGAGCGGCGCTCCTGCCCCGCCTGCTTTCCGCAGGGCGGTCAGGGTGTCGATTCGGTTCGTCGTGATCGAGTCCGCGCCCAGTGCCAGCAGCTTCCGCATCGAGCGCCCCGTGTCCGGGGTCCAGACCGACAGGAGGTAGCCCTCCTTGTGCACTCGGGTGGCCAGGTCGCGGTCGACCAGCGAGAAGCGGTAGTTGAGGTAGTGGGGGCGCAGGGCGGTGAGGAGGGCTGGGCGCGGGCGGGCTGTGGTGGTCCAGGTGAGGGCCAGTTCGGCTGTGGGGGCGGCTGCGCGGAGGGTCAGGAGGGACTGGGCGCCTGCGGAGTAGTAGACGCGGTCTTCGGCGCCCGACTGGCGGACCACGTCCAGGACCCGGTCCGCTACCCGCGGGGTTACGCCGCCGCACAGGTCAGCCATGACCCGCGTGCCCTCCGTTGCCGACAGGGCTTCCGCCAGGGTGGGGATGCCGCCCGCCGTCAGTTCCGTCACCTGGGCCGCCGTCAGTGCCGACAGGGGGCGGTCGGCCTCCCACAGGCGCTTCAGGGTGTCGTCGTGCAGGAGGACGGGGACGCCGTCGCGGGTCAGGCGTACGTCGATCTCCACCGCGTCCGCGCCCCGGTCCAGCGCGGAGCGCAGCGAGGCGAGGGTGTTCTCACGGAAGCGGTAGGGGTCGCCCCGGTGTGCGACGGCGGTCCAGGTCTGCATGGTCGTCATTCTGGCAGCCTGCGGGGCGCCGGCAGGCGAAGCCCCGCCTGGCGGGCGAGAGCGCGCAGCGGGGCGGTGGATCGGGCCCGTTGGCAGTCCCCACCTCGCCTCAGCCCGCCAGCCACGCCTCCGTGTACGCGTCGATCTCCGAAGCGATCCGCTCCTTCCCCGCCGCGTCCAGGAACGACGCCTCCACCGCGTTCTTCGCGAGGGCGGCCAGACCCCGCTCGTCCAGGTCGAGCAGGCGGGACGCGATCGCGTACTCCTTGTTCAGGTCCGTGCCGAACATCGGGGGGTCGTCGGAGTTGATGGTGACGAGGACGCCCGCGTCGGCGAACTGCTTCAAGGGGTGTTCGTCGAGGGTGCGGACCGCGCGGGTGGCGATGTTGGAGGTGGGGCAGACCTCGAGGGCGATGCGGTGCTCGGCCAGGTGCGCGAGGAGCCGGGGGTCCTGGGCCGAGCTGGTGCCGTGGCCGATGCGTTCCGCGCCCAGCGTGGTCAGGGCGTCCCAGACCGTCTGGGGGCCCGTGGTCTCGCCGGCGTGGGGGACCGAGTGGAGGCCGGCGGCCCGCGCGCGGTCGAAGTACGGCTTGAACTGCGGGCGGGGGACGCCGATCTCCGGGCCGCCGAGGCCGAAGGAGACGAGGCCCTCGGGGCGGACGCGGTCGTCCGTCGCCATCCGGGCCGTCTCCTCCGCCGACACCAGCCCGGCCTCGCCGGGGATGTCGAAGCACCAGCGCAGCACGGTCCCGAAGTCGGCCTCGGCGGACTTGCGGGCGTCCTCGATCGCGTCCATGAAGGCCCGGTCCTCTATGCCGCGCCGCACGGAGGAGAACGGGGTGACGGTCAGCTCGGCGTACCGCACCTGCTGCCGGGCCATGTCGCGCGCGATCTCGTACGTCAGCAGCCGGACGTCCTCCGGGGTGCGGACCAGGTCCACGACCGACAGGTACACCTGGATGAAGTGCGCGAAGTCGGTGAAGGAGAAGTAGTCCGCCAGCGCCTCGGGGTCGGTCGGGACCTTGGAGTCGGGGTGCCGGGCGGCCAGTTCCGAGACGATGCGGGGGGAGGCGGAGCCCACGTGGTGGACGTGCAGTTCGGCCTTGGGCAGTCCGGCGATGAAGTCGTGCGGATCGCGGGCGGCGCTTCGCTCGGTCAAGGGAGCCTCCCCAGGCTGGTCGGACGGTGCGCAGACATCCTAGGACGGGGCGGCAGACCCTACGGTCGCTCGGGGAAGGGGCAGCTCCGTACGGTCCGTGCGGCGGCTCTAACATGGGCTGACAAGCTACGTGGGGGGATGAGGACGTGACGGAGCAGACACAGCCCGACGGCGGACGAGGGACGAGCGGGCAGGAGCCGGGCTCCGACCCGTGGGCACCGCCCCAGGGACCCTCTCTGCAGAAGCACCAGCAGACCCCGCCCTCGGTCCACGACCAGGCGACCATGGCCGCCATGCCCGCCGCAGGCTCGGGCCCGCAGGCCGGACCCACCGTGCCCCCGCAGCACGGCGGACCCACCGTCCCGCCCCCGCCCATCGGCCCGAACGGCCCCGGCGTCCCGCCCTACACCCCGGCCGGTTACGGCTACCCGAGCCACCCCGGCCCCCAGGGCTACCCGGGTGCGCAGAGCTACCCCGGCTACCCCCAGCCCCCGGCCTACGGCTGGCCCGGCGGCCCCATGGGCCCCGCCCCGCAGAACAACGCGGGCACCGCCGCTCTGGTGCTCGGCATCCTCTCCATCGTGCTGTTCTGCCTCTACGGAGTCGTCTCCCTGATCCTCGGTGTCATCGCCGTGATCCTGGGCGTCCAGGGCCGCAGGCGTGCCGACCGGGGCGAGGCCACCAACCGCGGGCAGGCCCAGGCGGGCTTCGTGCTCGGCATCATCGGCATCATCGTGGGCGTGGCCACGCTGGCGCTCTTCATCGGCATCCTCGTGTTCGCCGCGAACAAGGAGGACAGCCGGCAGGACGACGACCCCTTCGGCTCCACCTACAACTCCGCGCCGCAGCTCCCCGCCTCACCCCGCCTTTGAACGCAGCCGGTCCCGAGCCTCCATCAGCGCGAAGCCCAGGAGGTTCGGCCCCTTCCAGCGGGCCGGGTCCCACGCGGCCTCGTCCTGGACGCTGAGCCCGATCCCCCACACGCGGTCCACCGGACTCGCCTCCACCAGCACCCGCTCGCCCGTGCCGAGCAGGAACTCGCGCAGGCCGGGGTCGGCGGCGAACTTGTGCACGCTGCCCTCGACGACGATCCGGAACCGCTCCCGGCGCCATATCTCCTCGTCGAAGCCCCGGACCAGCCGCCCCGCCTTCTTCGCCCCGGCCGGATGCCCCGCGGCCAGCACCAGCCGCTCGGCGTCCGGGTCGGCGAAGAGGCGCGCCTTGCCCGCCATCATCCAGTGCTCGGCGGTCGCGTACTCGACCCCGTCCACCGTGAACGGCGCCGGCCACCACTGGCTCAGACACCCCGCGCCCACGCTCCCGTCCCGCTGCGGGCGGTGCCCCCAGAAGTGCAGATACTTCACGGGCGCCCCCGCCCGGACCGCGCCGATCAGCGCTTCCACCCCGTCGATCTTCCCCATGCACGCGAGTGTGGCAGCCACCACTGACAACCCGTCCCTCCTTTTCGATCGCGACTCGACAGCCCGCCGACAGATTCCGTCGCGTAACCAAAAGGCAACAACGGAATCCCTTGTTGCACTCCTCCTCCTCTGTCAGGATCGGCACTCAAATCGAGCTGGAGCCACGCCACCCGGCCCCCGAAAGGGTGTCCGGCGGAGGAGAGCGACATGCACAAGCCGGGCACCGACACCCCGGAACGATTTCCGGCGCGCGACCGCTTCGCCGAGGGTGCGCAGTTCGTCGCGGGCCGCCCCGCGCCGGGCACCTCGGGCCGTACCCACGCGGTGACCGACCCTGCGACCGGCGAGGAGGTGTACCGCTACGAGCTCGCCGGGGAGAGCGACGTCGACGCGGCCGTGGCCGCCGCGCGCGCCGCCTTCCCCGGCTGGGCCGCCGCCACGCCGGGCGAGCGCTCCGACGCGCTGAACCGTTTCGCCGCAGTGCTCGCGGACCGCGCCGAGGACTTCGCTCGCGCCGAGTCGCTCCAGTGCGGCAAGCCGCTGAAGCTCACCCGCGAGTTCGACGTCCCCGGCACCATCGACAACACCGCCTTCTTCGCGGGCGCCGCCCGGCAGCTCCAGGGGCAGTCGGCGGGGGAGTACTCCGGTGACCACACCTCGTACGTCCGCCGGGAGCCCATCGGGGTGGTCGGGTCGATCTCGCCCTGGAACTACCCGCTGCAGATGGCCGCGTGGAAGGTCCTCCCGGCCGTCGCCGCGGGCAACACCATCGTGCTCAAGCCCGCCGAGCTGACCCCGCTCACCTCGCTGCTGTTCGCGCGGGCCGCCGTCGACGCGGGCATCCCGGACGGTGTGATCAACATCGTCAGCGGAACCGGGCCGGGGGCGGGGGAGCGGCTGGTCGGACATCCGGACGTGGCGATGACGTCGTTCACCGGGTCCACCGCCGTCGGCCGCAGGGTCGCGGAGATCGCCACGGCCACCGTCAAGCGGCTCCACCTGGAGCTGGGCGGCAAGGCACCCTTCGTGGTGTTCGACGACGCCGACCTGGAGGCCGCCGCCAACGGCGCGGTCGCCGGCGCGCTCATCAACACCGGCCAGGACTGCACGGCCGCGACCCGCGCCTATGTGCAGCGCCCGCTGTACGAGGCGTTCGTGGAGCGGACCGCCGCGCTGATGGAGACCGTGCGGCTCGGCGACCCCTTCGCTCCCGGCACCGACCTCGGCCCGCTGGTCTCGCACGCCCACCGCGACCGCGTCGCCGGCTTCGTGGACCGGGCCCGCGCCTACGCGACCGTGGTCACCGGCGGCGAGGCCCCCGGCGGCGACCTCAAGAGCGGCGCCTACTACCGGCCCACCCTGGTCACCGGCGCCGCCCAGGACAGCGAGATCGTCCAGTCGGAGATCTTCGGGCCCGTCCTCGTCGTCCTCCCCTTCGACACCGACGACGAGGGCCTGCGGCTGGCCAACGACACCCCCTACGGCCTCGCCGCCTCCGCGTGGACCGGCAACGTCTACCGCGCCCAGCGGGCCACCCGCGATCTGCGGGCCGGGTGCGTGTGGATCAACGACCACATCCCGATCATCAGCGAGATGCCGCACGGCGGATACCAGGCGTCCGGCTTCGGCAAGGACATGTCGGTGTACTCCTTCGATGAGTACACGCAGGTCAAGCACGTCATGTTCGACAACACGGCGGCCGTCCGCAAGGACTGGCACCGCACGGTCTTCGGGGACCGCCACTAGGACCCCGCCCGCTTTCCGAAAGGGCACCACGCGTATGGATCAGTACGAGCCCGGCCGCCTCACCCCGCCCCAGCTGGCCGCCGTGCGGCGCAGTCTGCGGAGCGGGCGGGCGGCGCTGACCCGCCGGTCGC
>NZ_WWKH01000788.1:0-9349 GCF_009865595.1 Streptomyces sp. SID1328
CCACGTCGTCGTCGTCGTGAACGATCTCCATGCCCTCGACCGGCTCGGCGACGATCTGCACCGGGGCGGGTGCCTGGGGCATCTCCACCTCCAGCCAGGCGCCGCCGTGCACGCGCTCGGACTTGCCGACCACGGCGCCGTCGACCTGGACCTTGCCGGCCGCGGCCAGCTCGGCCGCCTTCGTGCGGGAGAAGCCGAACATCCGGGAGATGGCGGCGTCGACGCGCTCGCCCTCCAGGCCGTCGGGCACGGGCAGGGTTCGGATCTCGGGAAACGTGCTCACCCGTCGAGTATGACGGACGGCCCGGAAGGCACTGACCGAGCCTGTGGAAAACCGGTGCGGGGCCCGTCAGTCCTTGTGGACGGTGCCGTCCGGGTCCAGGCCGCGGAAGGAGAGCAGCACGATCAGGATGCCGCCGCACACGATCGCGGAGTCCGCCAGGTTGAACACGGCGAAACCGCGGGGCGCGATGAAGTCGACGACCTCGCCCTGGAAGACGCCGGGGGCGCGGAAGATCCGGTCGGTGAGGTTGCCGAGGGCACCGCCGAGCAGCAGGCCGAGCGCGACGGCCCAGGGGAAGCTGTAGAGCTTGCGGGAGAGCCGGACGATCACCACGATCACGGCGACGGCGATCACCGTGAAGATGATCGTGAAGGCCGCGCCGAAGCCGAAGGCGGCACCGGGGTTGCGGATGGCGTGCAGCTCCAGGAGGTCGCCGGCCAACTGGATCGGGGCGTGGTGCTCCAGCTTCGCCACCACCAGCAGCTTGCTGCCGAGGTCGAGGGCGTAGGCGAACGCGGCCACCGCGAAGAGCACGGCGATCCGGCGTCCTCGCCCGGTCCGGGGCGCCGGGGCGCTCGCCCGCTCTCCGCCGTCCTCCGGAGTGTCCGGCGTACCGATGATGCGCTCCGCCTCTGCCACGTGAGTCCCTCAACCTAGGTGCCTGACTGAGGAGAGAGTACGGCACGCCCCCGGCGGCGGCGGCGAGCGGACCCGGAGGTCAGGAGCGGCGTTCCTGCTTCTGCTTGCACTCCACGCACAGGGTGGCCCGCGGGAACGCCTGCATGCGGGCCTTGCCGATGGGGTTGCCGCAGTTCTCGCACAGGCCGTAGGTGCCCGCGTCCAGCCGTTCCAGGGCGCGCTCGGTCTGGCTGAGCATTTCGCGCGCGTTGGCGGCCAGCGCCAGCTCGTGCTCGCGGGTGATGTTCTTGCTGCCGGTGTCGGCCTCGTCGTCACCGGCGCCGTCCGCCGAGTCGCGCATCATGCCGACCAGCGACGCCTCCGAGGTGGAGATCTCGGTGCCGAGCCGGTCCGCCTCGGCGGCCAGCTCCGCGCGCGCCTCGGCGACCTCCTCCGGGGTCCAGGGGTCCTCACCGGGACGTACGGCCAGGTCACCGGGTTCCGCGGCGGCCAGGCGCGTGCCCGGCAGGGCACCGCCCGCCGCCGTGGCCGTGCCAGGAGTCTTCTTAGCAACCACCCTCGTGGCTCCCGTCTTCTCGGCCGTGCTCTTCCCGGCCGCCTCTTCGGCGACCGCTTTCTTCGCCGGCGCCTTCCGGGCCGCGGTCTTCTTGGTGACGCTCTTCTTGGTGACGGTCTTCTTGGCGACCGCCTTCTTGCCCGCCGCCTTCTTGGCGGCGAGCTTCTTGGCGGGCGTCTTCTTGGCAGCGGTCTCGGAGGCCGTCTTGTTGTCGGCGGTCTTCCTGGTGGCCGGTTTCTTCGCTGCCGTCGTCCCGGCCGCCGCTCTCCCGGCCGTCGTGCCCTGCGGGGTGGCCGCCTCGGCGGCGGTGGCCTTGGCGGCCGTCTTCCCTGGAGTCACCGTCTCGCCGCCCGTCCTCTCACCGGCCGCCCGCCCGGCGGACGCCCTCTTGGCCCTGGTCGTCTTCTTCGCGGCGGGCACACGCTTCTCGCCTGCGGTTCTCTTCTCGACGGCGCCCTTGCCGGCGGCCTTGTCCGCCTTTTCGGGCCGCCCGCTCCCCCTTCCTGCCGAACCGCCGGAGGTCTTCTTCGCCACCATGGCCGGGACCCCTTCACATATGTGAGATTGCAGGCGAATCGTGCTGGGACGATAAATCGACTTGGGTCCCGCGGCAACGGGGCACGCCGCCCGATTCGCCCGCCCCGCGCCCCCCGCGCAGCAGACCTGCATCCGTTGTGCCCAGCTCCCCGGCCCGTAACCCGTCACTCCCGCCCCCGCCGCCAATCGGGTCACACCACCGGTCCGGAAAAGCGGTCGGCCGCTGTCCGCCCGGCGCCGTACACTGGGCGGAGCGAGAAGCGTGGATGGGGACGAGTAGCGTCGTAACGCAGCCCAGAGCGAGCCGGGGTCGGTGGGAGCCCGGTGGCGAGCGCGATGTGAAGATCACCCCGGAGCCGCCGGAGGAAAGCCCCCTCGGGGCGAGTAGAACCGGCTTCGCGACCCCAATGAGGGGGCTCACCGCCGGACGGACCCCGGTGGCGGGCCAAGGAGGGTGGTACCGCGGGAGCGCGCCGCACACGGCGTAACAGGAAGAACGCTCTCGTCCCTCCGACGGAAGGCAGCAAGTTCCGTTGGAGGATGCTCGCAGATGACAGCGCCGACGTACCGCCAGGTGCCCGCCCAGGTCGACCTGCCCGCGCTTGAGCACGCCGTGCTCGACTTCTGGCGCGACCAGAAGATCTTCGCCAAGACCCTGGAGCAGTCCGAGGGCCGCCCCGAGTGGGTGTTCTACGAGGGCCCGCCGACCGCGAACGGCATGCCGGGCGCCCACCACATCGAGGCCCGCGTCTTCAAGGACGTCTTCCCCCGCTTCCGCACCATGCGCGGCTACCACGTCGGCCGCAAGGCGGGCTGGGACTGCCACGGCCTGCCGGTCGAGCTGGCCGTGGAGAAGGAGCTGGGCTTCTCCGGCAAGAAGGACATCGAGGCGTACGGCATCGCCGAGTTCAACGCCAAGTGCCGCGAGTCGGTGACCCGGCACACGGACGCCTTCGCCGAGCTGACGACCCGCATGGGGTACTGGACGGACCTCGAGGACCCGTACCGCACGATGGACCCCGAGTACATCGACTCGGTCTGGTGGTCGCTGAAGCAGATCTTCGACAAGGGCCTGCTGGTCCAGGACCACCGCGTCGCCCCCTGGTGCCCCCGCTGCGGCACGGGCCTCTCCGACCACGAGCTGGCCCAGGGCTACGAGACGGTCGTCGACCCCTCCGTCTACGTCCGCTTCCCGCTCACCTCCGGCCCGCTGGCCGGCGAGGCGTCCCTGCTGGTGTGGACGACGACCCCGTGGACCCTGGTGTCCAACACGGCCGTCGCCGCCCACCCCGACGTCACCTACGTCGTCGCCACGGACGGCACGGAGAAGGCCGTCGTCGCCGAGCCGCTGCTCGCCAAGGCCCTCGGCGAGGGCTGGGAGCCCACCGGCCAGTCCTTCACCGGCGCCGAGATGGAGCGCTGGACCTACCAGCGCCCGTTCGAGCTGGTGGAGTTCCCGGAGCCCGCGCACTACGTGGTCAACGCGGACTACGTCACCACCGAGGACGGCACCGGTCTGGTCCACCAGTCCCCCGCCTTCGGTGAGGACGACCTCAAGGTCTGCCGCGCCTACGGCCTGCCGGTGATCAACCCGGTCCGCCCCGACGGCACCTTCGAGGAGGACGTCCCGCTGGTCGGCGGCGTCTTCTTCAAGAAGGCCGACGAGCAGCTCACCGAGGACCTGCGCGAGCGCGGTCTGCTCTTCCGCCACCTGCCCTACGAGCACAGCTACCCGCACTGCTGGCGCTGCCACACCGCGCTGCTGTACTACGCCCAGCCGTCCTGGTACATCCGAACCACCGCCGTCAAGGACCGGATGCTCGCGGAGAACGAGGGCACCAACTGGTTCCCGGAGACCGTCAAGCACGGCCGCTTCGGTGACTGGCTGAGCAACAACATCGACTGGGCGCTGTCCCGCAACCGCTACTGGGGCACCCCGCTGCCCGTGTGGTCCTGCGACAACGACCACCTCACGGTCGTCGGCTCCCGCGCCGAGCTGAGCGAGCTGACCGGCACCGACCAGTCGGGCCTGGACCCGCACCGCCCGTACATCGACGCGGTGACCTTCCCCTGCCCGGAATGCGGCGACACCGCCACGCGCGTGCCCGAGGTCATCGACGCCTGGTACGACTCGGGTTCGATGCCGTTCGCGCAGTGGGGCTACCCGCACAAGAACAAGGAGCTGTTCGAGAGCCGGTACCCGGCGCAGTTCATCTCCGAGGCCATCGACCAGACCCGCGGCTGGTTCTACACCCTGATGGCGGTCGGCACCCTGGTGTTCGACCAGTCCTCCTACGAGAACGTCGTGTGCCTCGGCCACATCCTCGCCGAGGACGGCCGCAAGATGTCCAAGCACCTGGGCAACACCCTGGAGCCCATCCCGCTGATGGACCAGCACGGCGCGGACGCGGTGCGCTGGTTCATGGCGGCCGGCGGCTCCCCCTGGGCGGCCCGCCGCGTCGGCCACGGCACCATCCAGGAGGTCGTCCGCAAGACGCTCCTCACCTACTGGAACACGGTCGCCTTCCAGGCCCTGTACGCCCGCACCTCCGGCTGGGCCCCCAGCGAGGCGGACCCGGCCCCGGCCGACCGTCCGCTGCTCGACCGCTGGCTGCTGTCCGAACTCCACGCCCTCACCGACCAGGTGACCAAGGCACTGGAGGCGTACGACACCCAGCGCGCCGGCAAGCTGCTCTCCGCGTTCGTGGACGACCTGTCCAACTGGTACGTGCGCCGCTCGCGCCGCCGGTTCTGGCAGGGCGACAAGGCCGCGCTGCGCACGCTGCACGAGGTGGTCGAGACGGTCACCCAGCTCATGGCGCCGATCACCCCGTTCATCGCCGAGCGGGTCTGGCAGGACCTGATCGTCCCCGTCACCCCGGACGCCCCGGAGTCGGTCCACCTCTCCACCTGGCCGGAGGCCGACCTGTCGGCGATCGACCCGGAGCTGTCGAAGCGGATGGTGCTGGTGCGGCGGCTGGTGGAGCTGGGCCGCGCCACGCGTGCCGAGTCGGGCGTGAAGACGCGTCAGCCGCTGTCCCGCGCGCTGGTCGGCGCGGCCGGCTTCGACACCCTCGGCGCGGAGCTGCGCGCGCAGATCACCGAGGAGCTGAACGTCGAGTCCCTGGCCTCGCTGTCCGAGGTCGGCGGCTCGCTGGTGGACACCACCGCCAAGGCCAACTTCCGTGCGCTGGGCAAGCGCTTCGGCAAGCGGGTGCAGGACGTGGCCAAGGCGGTCGCCGCGGCCGACGCCGCCGCGCTGTCGCTCGCGCTGCGCGAGGGCACGGCTTCGGTGGAGGTCGACGGGGAGGTGGTCGCTCTCGCCCCGGACGAGGTGATCATCACGGAGACGCCGCGTGAGGGGTGGTCGGTGGCGTCCGACTCCGGTGCGACGGTGGCGCTGGATCTGGAGATCACGGAGGAGCTGCGGCAGGCGGGGCTCGCGCGGGATGCCATCCGGCTGATCCAGGAGGCGCGTAAGAACAGCGGGCTCGACGTGGCGGACCGGATCGCTCTGCGGTGGTCGGCCACCGACCCCGCGGTGGTCGCCGCGCTGTCCGAGCACTCGGGGCTCATCGCGGAGGAGGTTCTCTCCACGGACTTCGCCCGGGGCGAGGGGGACGAGGGCTTCGGGGAGGCCTTCGTGGATGAGGGACTGTCCTTGACGTTCCGTCTGCGTAAGGCGTAACGCTCCGCCGGCTCGACGGCGGCTGCCCCGCGTGGGTGGCCGCCGTCGTGCTTTCCGGCTGCGGGTGCGTGGTGGCTGGTCGCGCCCACCCGGCGGAGCCGCGTGTCCGGTACAGACCCGCGCCCCCGGGCTGGCCGGCCGGAACAGTAACCCCCGTCAACGCGCGTAAAACAGGGCGGCCCCCGGACCGGAGTCCGGGGGCCGCCCTGAACGCTGCCGACGCCTGTGGCGTACTAAAGGCCGTGCGGGGCCGTCAGTTGTCGTCCTCGTCGATCAGGAACCCACGCATCGGCGAGGGAGCCTGACCCATCGGGGACGGGCCCTGCGGCCGGACCGGAGCCATCGGCTGGGTCATGGCCGGCGTCATCTGCTGCTGGCCGCCGTAGGACGGGCCGGAGGGCGACTGGGGGCCGCCCATGCCCTGGTTGCCGCCACCGTAGGACGGGGCGCTCGCGCCGGCCGGAGCCATCGAGGGCGCCGGGGACGGCGGGAGCGACGCGGCGGCCGGAGAGCGCGGCGGAGCGAGCGAGTCGTCGGCCTGCGTCTCGAGCTGACGGAGCTGAGACTCCAGGTACGACTTCAGACGCGTCCGGTACTCGCGCTCGAAGCCGCGCAGGTCCTCGACCTTGCGCTCCAGCGTGGCGCGGGCGGACTCCAGGGAGCCCATGGCCACGCGGTGCTTCTCCTGCGCGTCCCGCTCCAGGGCGTCGGCCTTGGCACGGGCGTCGCGCTCCAGACCCTCGGCGCGGCTTCGGGCCTCACCGACGATCTTGTTGGCCTCGGAGCGGGCCTCGGCGATCGCCTGGTCGGCGGTCTGCTGGGCCAGCGAGAGGACGCGCGCGGCGCTGTCGCCGCCGGGGCCACCCTGACCGGGCAGGCCGGGGCCGCCCATCGGACCGCCCATGGGGCCGCCCATCTGCTGCTGCATGGGCGGCTGGCCGCCCATCGGACCCTGGCCCATCGGACCGGGACCCTGACCCATGGGGCCGGGGCCCTGCTGGCCCATCGGACCCTGGCCCATCGGACCCTGGCCCATGGGGCCCTGGCCCATCTGTCCCTGACCCTGGCCCATCGGACCGGGACCCATCTGACCCTGGCCCATCTGACCCTGGCCCATCGGGCCGGGGCCCTGCGGGCCGCCCTGTCCGCCGGGACCGGCGGGGAGCTGCGGGGCACCGCTCGGCAGCTGGGGCGGGCCACCCATGGGGCCACCCATCTGCTGCTGCGGCGGACCCGATATCCCGGCGGGAACCGGGGCGCCGGGACCGCGCATGCCCTGCTGCTGGTCCTGCCCCTGCTCCGGGGGCTTGCGCATGTTCTGCTGGTTCTGCGCGGCGGCCCGGGTGGCGGCGGCCAGCTTGGCGCGCAGATCCTCGTTCTCGCGGAGCAGACGGGTCAGTTCGGCTTCGACCTCGTCGAGGAAGGCATCGACCTCGTCCTCGTCATAGCCTTCTCGGAGGCGGACGGTCGTGAACTGCTTGTTCCGCACGTCCTCGGGGGTCAACGGCATCTCTTCACCTCAACGTAGTCATCGGCAGTCGGCAAGACCGTATCGTCCACCCTCATCGCACGAAGCTCCCCGCCACGGTGATGAGGATGTAGACGATGATCATCAGGACGAAGAAGGACAGGTCGAGTGCCACGCCCCCGAGCCGCAACGGCGGGATGAACCGCCGCAGAAGCTTCAACGGTGGATCGGTGACAGTGTAGGTGGCCTCCAGTACGACCACCATCGCCTTGCCGGGTTGCCACGAGCGGGCGAACTGGAAGACGTAGTCCATGACCAGCCGGAAGATCAGGACGACGAGAAACACCATCAGCGCGATGTAGATCACCTGCGCGAACACGCTCATGGCTGCTGGTTCCCTCTCCCCTGTTCCGTGCGTCTTCCGGTGGTGCGTCTTCAGCTCTGGTTGAAGAACCCGCCCTCTGCGATGCGGGCCTTGTCCTCCGCCGTGACATCGACGTTAGCAGGAGACAACAGGAAGACCTTCTGCGTCACCCGTTCGATACTGCCGTGAAGTCCAAACACCAAACCCGCCGCAAAGTCGACAAGTCGCTTCGCGTCGGTGTCGTCCATCTCGGTCAGATTCATGATCACCGGGGTGCCCTCGCGGAAGTGTTCCCCGATGGTACGGGCCTCGTTGTAGGTCCGCGGGTGCAGGGTGGTGATGCGGTACGGCTCTCGTTCCGACACGACCTTGGGCATGATCACCGGCGCGTTCTTCTCCAGGGACTGACGTTCTTGTGTGATGGACGCCACGGGCGCGATGCGCGCCGGGCGGCCCGATTCCGCGGTCAGCGCCGGGGAATGGGACACCGGTTCGCGTTGCGCCGGAGGCTGCACCACTCGCACCGATTCATCCCTTTGGGACACATGTGCACTGTGCGGCTGGTGTGTCGGCTCGTGTCGTCGGTGGTCCCGCTCGGGCTCCGGGTCCAGTTCGGGCTCGAAGTCGTCGTCGGGGTCGAAACCCCGGCCGTCGTACCCATCGTCCTCCACGAGGCCGAGGTAGACCGCCATCTTGCGCATCGCGCCGGCCATGCTCTGAGTCCTCCGCTCTGTGGTGGATCGGGTGACGACTGCCAAGTTCCCGCGATCCACTCGGTCGTTGCGCCCGCTTTCGGCGGACATTGACCATATTTTCTGCTGTGGTCCGACTTCTTGGCGACGTTACCCGAGCCTGGCACGGACTCCGAGTACCGCGCTGCCGACGCGCACATGTGTCGCCCCGGCCGCCACGGCCTCCTCGAGGTCCGCGCTCATCCCTGCGGACACCATGGTTGCAGCAGGATGGGCCCGGCGCAGGTCGGTCGACAAATCCACGAGCCGTTCGAACGCCGCGCGTTCGCGTCCCGCGTACTCGCCGGTGAGCGGCGCGACGGTCATCAGGCCGTCGAGCCGCAGTCCGGGCGAGCCGGCGATCAGGTCCGCCAACTCCCCGATCCCGGCCGGTGCGACACCGCCCCGCTCGCCCCGGCCGCTCGCCCCCGCGTCCAGGGCGACCTGGATGAGGCAGCCGATCTCGCGCCCGGCCCGCACGGCCTCCTTGGAGAGTGCGATGACGAGCCGGTCCCGGTCGACGGACTGCACGACATCGGCATAACCGACCACGGAGCGGACCTTGTTGGTCTGCAACTGACCCACGAAGTGCCATTCCAGGGGCAGGTCCGCGCACTCGGCGTGCTTGGGTGCCGCGTCCTGGTCCCGGTTCTCCGCGACCTGACGCACTCCCAGTTCCGACAGGATGCGGACATCGCCGGCCGGGTAGGTCTTGGTGACCACGATCAGGGTCACCTCTTCACGTGCCCGCCCCGCGGCCGCGCACGCGGCGGCGATGCGTTCCTCAACCTTCGCCAGGTTCGAGGCGAGTTCGGTCCTACGGTCCGTCATGACCCATCAGTCCAGCCACACATAGCCGGCGAGCCGTCCGGTGGAGCGGTCGCGGCGGTACGAGAAGTGATCGTCCGACTCCCTGGTGCACACCGGGGATTGCTCCCGGTCGCGCACCCCGAGCCGGTCGAGCTGCGCGTGCACTCCGGCGCTCACGTCGACGGCGGGAGTGCCCCAGCTCGTCTCGGCGTGCGCCGCCGGTTCGGCGGCGGCGACCTCGGCGCGCATCGCCTCCGGCACCTCGTAGCACCG
>NZ_WWKH01000789.1:0-7340 GCF_009865595.1 Streptomyces sp. SID1328
GCGAGCTGGGCCGACGTGGTGGAGGAGACCCTTCGCCACGAGCCCGCGGTGAAACACCTCCCGCTCCGCTACGCGGTCCGCGACATCCCCCTCCCGGACGGCCGGCTCATCCCCAAGGGCGCCCCGATCCTCGCCTCCTACGCGGCCGCCAACCGCCACCCGTCCTGGCACGGCGAATCCGCCGACACCTTCGACGCCACCCGCCCGGTGAAGGACCACTTGGCCTTCGGCCACGGCATCCACTTCTGCCTGGGCGCTCCGCTGGCCAGGCTGGAGGTGGGGACGGTGTTGCGGGAGTTGTTCGAACGGTTCCCGGAGCTGGAACTCGCGGTCCCGGTGGCCGAGTTGCGGCCGGTGCCGTCGCTGATCAGCAATGGGCACAGGGAGGTGCCGGTGCGGCTGGGGCGGGGCAGGGGGTGAGCCTTCGGGCACTCTGCCCTCCGCCCCCGCGGGCGGTCAGGTGAGCGGGATCTGCTTGTCGCTCGGGTCGGCCGACTGCTTGTCGGGGTGGACCGCGACCAGTCGGCTGCCTTGGGCGAAGGCGCTGGCCCGGTCGTAGAAACGGTAGCCCGACTCGATGAGCTGGAGGATCTCGTGGCCCAGCATCGCCTGCGGCCCGCCGTCCTCCGGGGCCTTCGTGGTGTCCCAGAGGGCGCTGTCCCCCAACTGCTCGATCGCCGTCCAGAAGTTGGCCGAGGTGAGCTGCCCGGAGGTGAGCATGCTCTCGATCCGCGGCCCCAGACTGGTGACGATCTTGAAGACAGCGCGCTCCTCGATACCGCCGTCCATGAAGGCGTAGTTGACCGGGACGGACCACTTGGTGGTGTTCAGCCGACGGCCCATCCGGGCGTCCAGAGGGAGTTCGCCGGGTGCCTGAGCCTTGTTCTTCTGGTACTCGGACCACTGGGTGGTGTCGGTGGTGCGGCCGAGGATCAGCTTGTACTTGGCGATGGCTGCCGCCGCCCTGGTGCTGGCGACCGTCTCCGAGGCGGTAGTGGTCAGATCGGCGCGGATGGTGCCGTCCAGTGCCTGCAACAGGTCCGTCCTGGTGCGCCCCTGGGGGTCGCCGACCTGCGCCTCGATCACCTCGTAGGCATCGTTGACCTCGTCGTTGTTCGCCACCCACTTGAAGTTCAATCGGTCCGTCTGCCACTGGGCGTAGCCGGCGATGTAGGCGTCGATGCTCGGCTCCGCCTGAGCGACGAGCCGCGCCACCTCGCCGTCGATCTTGCCAGGGTGGTGCATCCGCTGCACGTCACCCCCGCCCGCCGAGGGGCCTGCGGCGGGGGAGGCCGCTTCCGGGGCGGATGCCTTCGCGGGGCCACTCATCACGCGCCGAGCGGTGGTCTCCGCCTCCCGCTCGAAGCGGTCCGAGGGGTCGCTGACCCGCAGCCCGTCCCCCCGGTCGGTCCCGGCCACCGGACCCGAGCGCTGCTGGAGGACGTGGGTCAACTCATGGGCCAGGGTGTGCGAGTCGATGCCGGAGGGGCCGGCGACGATATGACTGCCCGAGGTGTACGCCGCCGCGCCGAGCTGGGCTGCGGAGGCCCGGGCCGCGGCGTCGGTGTGCACACGCACGTCGGAGAAGTCGGCGCCGAAACGGGCCTCCATGTCCGTGCGGCTCCGCTCGTCGAGCGGCCGCCCGCCGCTGCGCAGGACGGCGTGCACGGCGGAACGCTGCACCGGCTGCGCGTCCTCGGCGTGGCCGCAGCCGAGGCCGTGCCGGTGCGCGTCCTGCGCCGCAGCCTCCTTGGCCCGGCGCATCATGTGCACCACAGCCGCGTTTCCGGCGGAGCGCTGGAGGGCGAGCAGTGCCGCGGCCGGCGCCGCCACCGTCCGTGACCCGGACGCGCGGGCGGCCGCCGGGGCCTGCCGCCCCTTCGCTGCCCGGCTGTTGGCGTGGTCGTACAAGGTGGTCCCTTCCCGGCATCGGTGTGCGTGCCTTGCCGGTGTACCGCGTGGCCTGGGCTTCCCGCCATGTACGCGCGGGCGGACCCGGGTCCCTCCGCGTTGCCCCGGGAGCCAGACGAGGTCCACCGGGCCGGCCAGTGCGTAGGCCCGAGGGCGGCAACTGCGTAGAGGTCGCCGCGTGCCCCAACGCCGTTCATGTCCGCGGCTCCAAGGCTCCGGCCGGCCCCACCCTCCTCTCCCCCACCGCATGGGCCAACTTCCTCACCGCCGAGCGCTACATCTGACATCTGTACGCGCGAAGAGCCCTGCCCCTCCCCGCAAGCGGAGCGGCAGGGCTCATCCGCACTCCCTCAAGACCCGACGGTCAGCACCAGCTTCCCCGTGACCCGCCCCGTGTCCCCCACCGCATGCGCCTTGGCCGCCTCCGCAAGCGGAAACACCCCGTCGACATGTGCTCGCAGCGCACCGGAGGAAGCCAGCTCGGCGACCGCCTTCATCCCCGCGTGATCCGCCTCCACGAGCAACGTCTCCACCCGCACTCCCCGGGCCTCCGCCTTGGCCGACTCCTCCGGGTCGGTACCGGGCAGCAGCGACACCAGCACGCCCCCAGGCCGCAGCACCTCCAGCGAACGCACCCGCGTCTCACCGGAGATGGTGTCCAGCACCACGTCCACGTCCCCCACGACGTCCCGGAAGTCGACGGACCGGTAGTCGATCACCTCGTCCGCCCCGAGCGACCGCAGGAACTCGTGCTTGGGCTCGCTCGCGGTCCCGATCACGTACGCCCCCAGGGACTTGGCGATCTGCACCGCGAGGTGGCCGACACCTCCGGCGGCGGCATGCACCAGCACCCGCTGACCGGGACGGACGTGCGCCGTGTCCACCAGCGCCTGGTACGCCGTGAGCGCGGCCAGCGGCAGGGCGCCCGCCTGGACGTGGTCGATCGAGTCCGGCTTGTGGGCGAAGGCGCGGGCCGGACCCTTCACGTACTCCGCGTGAGCGCCGACGCCGTACGGGTAGGGCAGCATGCCGAAGACCTCGTCGCCGGGCTTGAAGAGGGTCACGCCGTAGCCGACCTCCTCGACGACGCCGGAGACGTCCCAGCCGAGGACGAGCGGGAGCCGGTCGAGGAACATGCCCCCGGTGCGGTGCTTCCAGTCGGTCGGGTTGAGTCCGGAGGCGCGGACGGAGACCAGGATCTCGCTGAGGCCCGGCTTCGGGCGGGGCAGTTCGGTCTCCTTGAGGACGTCGGGGGTGCCGTACTCGTCCTGGCTGATGGCGTGCATGGTGGCGTGGTTCGTCATGCGACCAGCTTCACCCGAGCCGGGCCGACGTACCATGGCATGAATGCCATCTTTCAACGGGATCGTGCCATGACCACTCCGCACCGCGTCGTCGTCCTCGCCCTGGACGGGGTCTACCCCTTCGAGCTGGGCATCCCCAACCGGGTCTTCGGCACGGTCCGGAGCCGCTACGAGGTGCTGACCTGCTCGGCCGACGGCGGGCCCGTCGCCACCAGCGCCGACTTCTCGGTCGCCGTCGGGCACGGCCCCGAGGTGCTGGCGACGGCGGACACCGTCGTGCTCCCTCCGTTCGACATCTCCCTGGTCCGCCGCGGCCTGCCCCCGAAGCTGGAGGCGGCGCTCGCGGCCGTACCGCCCGGCACCCGGATCGTCTCCATCTGCACCGGCGCCTTCGTCCTGGCCGCCGCCGGACGGCTCGACGGCCGCCGCGCCACGACCCACTGGGCCCTCGCGGACACCTTCCGCGCCTGGTTCCCGGCGGTGCACCTCGACCCGGACGTGCTGTTCGTGGACGACGGCGACCTCCTCACCTCGGCGGGCGCGGCCTCGGGGGTCGACGTGTGCCTGCATGTCGTGCGCCAGGACCACGGCGCGGCCGTCGCCAACGACGTGGCCCGCGCCTGCGTCGTACCGCCGTGGCGCGACGGCGGGCAGGCGCAGTACATCCAGCACCCGGTGCCCGAGGAGCAGGCCAACGGCACCTCGGCCACCCGTCAGTGGGCGCTGGAGCGCCTGCACGAGCCCCTGTCGCTGGCCGAGCTGGCCGGGCACGCCCGGATGAGCCGGCGCACCTTCGCGCGGCGGTTCAACGAGGAGGTCGGTACGAGTCCGGGGCGCTGGCTCATCCAGCAGCGCATCGCCCGTGCCCGGCACCTGCTGGAGACCACCGACCTCTCCGTGGACGACCTCGCCGCACAGGTCGGCTTCGCCACCGGGACCTCGCTCCGCGAGCATCTGCACGCGGCCATCGGGGTGACCCCGCTGGCATACCGGCGGACGTTCCGGGGAGCGGGGGTGGGGTAGACGTCGCCGCAGGTCAGGCCTCGGCTTCATTGGTGCCGCTCCGGGCATCCGTCTACGGTCGAGTGGGGAGCCGGTGCTCCCCTGATCTCAGAGTCCTTGGAGAGACCTCATGTCGAAGATCCTTTTCGTGGTGACCGGCGCCGATCACTGGACGCTCGCCGACGGCACCCGGCACCCGACCGGCTTCTGGGCCGAGGAGGCCGTCGCGCCGTACGAGGCGTTCAAGAAGGCCGGTGACGAGGTGGTGGTGGCCACGCCGCGCGGGGTCGTCCCGACCGTCGACAAGGGCAGCCTCGCGCCGGAGGTCAACGGCGGCCAGGAGGGCGCCGACCGGATCGCCGCCGCGCTGGAGGCCGCGCCCGAGTTCAAGCACCCCGTCCCGCTGGAGGACGTGAACCTCGACGACTACGACGCCGTCTTCTACCCCGGCGGTCACGGCCCCATGGAGGACCTCGCCGTGGACGCCACCTCCGGCCGGCTGCTGGTCGACGCCCTCGACTCCGGCAAGCCGCTCGCCATCGTCTGCCACGCCCCGGCCGCCATGCTCGCGGCGACCCGGCCGGACGGTACGAACGCCTTCGCGGGCTACCAGGTCACCGGCTTCTCCAACGCCGAGGAGGCACAGGCCGGTTTCGCCGACAAGGCCAAGTGGCTGCTGGAGACGCGACTGCGCGAGGCGGGCGTCGACGTGCAGGTGGGAGAGCCCTGGGCGCCGAAGGTCGTGGTCGACCGGAACCTGGTCACGGGGCAGAACCCGGCCTCCTCCGCGCCGCTGGCGGAGGAGGTCCTGAAGCGGCTCGGCTGAGGGTCCCGCTCAGGCGCCGGCCGCCTCACGGCTGATGCGCTCGAACTGCGCGCCCATGGCCTCGGACAGCGCCTGAGCCGCCGAGAGGGGGCGGACCATGACGGTGAAGTCGTCGATCCGCCCCTCCTCGTCGAAGTGCAGGAAGTCGCAGCCCTGGATCTCCCGGCCGCCGACGGTGGCCGTGAAGACGAAGGCGTGGTCTCGCCCGTCCGGGTTGGCGATCTCCCGGACGTACCGGAAGTCCTCGAATACCCGCAGCACGCCGCGCAGGATCGCGGCGGTGATCGCCTTGCCCGCGTAGGGCTTGAAGGCGACGGGGCTGGTGAAGACGACGTTCTCCGCGAGGAGGGCCTCGATGGCGTCGGCGTCGCGGTTCTCCACGGCGGCACGGAAGGGATGCACGGGGTGCTCCTTACTCAACAAGTTGAATAGGTGTGTTGGAGAGTAGGGTGAGAACGTGACCCTGCGCAATGCGGTGATGGCCACCCTCCTGGAGGGCGAGGCATCCGGCTACGACCTGGCCAAGGGCTTCAACGCCTCGGTGGCCAACTTCTGGACGGCGACGCCCCAGCAGCTCTACCGCGAACTGGACCGGATGGAGCGCGAGGGCCTCGTCACCGCGCGCGTGGTCCGCCAGGACCGCCGCCCCGACAAACGCCTCTTCTCCCTCACCGACGCCGGCCACGACGCCCTCCGCGCCCATCTCACCGCCCCCATCACCCGCCCCACCGCCATCCGCGACGGCCTCCTGGTCAAGGTCCAGTGCGCCGACATCGCCGACCCGGCCCCCGTACAGGCCGACATCACCGCCCACATGGACTGGTCCCGCGCCAAGCTGGCGCGCTACGAGCGCCTGCGGGAACGGCTGCTGGCGGGCCGCACGGAGGACGAGTACCTGGCCGGCGCCGACCGCGTGGGCCCGTACCTCACCCTGCTGCGGGGCATCGCCTTCGAGGAGGAGAACCTGCGGTGGGGGGAGCTGGCACTGCGGGTACTGGCGGCACGCTCGTCGTGAACTCCCATACTGCCGAGGCCCGTTGAAGGACCCCGGCAGGTTCACCCCGGAGGGGTCAGGACTTGCCGGAGCGGCTCTCCTCGGCGAGCGTCCGCAGCTCGGCCAAGTCCTCCTCGTCCAAGTCGAGTCGCTGCGCCGACTTCAGCAACGCACCGATCTCGTGCCCCCGGTTCTGATCCGCGAGGAACTGCGCGTAGTAGACGTACGCGGTCTCGTCCTGGTGGGCGAGGGCCTCGCGGTAGTGGTGGTCGGCGCGGGACCACTGCTCCAACTCCTCATGGAGCAGGGCAAGGTTGAGATACGCGTTGGTCTCGCCGTCCTCCCTGGCGGCAGCCTCGTAGTGGCGTACGGCCTCCTCGGGGGCGCCGGTGTCGGCCAGGTGGAGGGCGTAGGCGAAGTGGGCGCCGGTGACGTCCTCGGCGAGGGCCTCGCGGAGGTGGGTGCGGGCCGACTCCAGGTCGCCCAGGGCGTGTTCGGTCTCGCCGAGTACGGCCAGTACGGACCGGTGCCCGGCGTCCAGCGCCTGCTTCAGCCAGGGCAGCGCCTCTTCGTACTTCTCCTCGTCCGCGAGCAGCCGGCCGAGGTTGCCGGCCGCCATGGTGTCGCCGCTCTCGATGGCCCGGCGCAGCAGGTCGACGGCCTCGTCCAGCCGTTCGTCGTCCTCGCTGAGGAAGGCGCCGTAGTCGTTGAGAGCGCGGGGGTTGTCGTCCACGAGCGCCTGCCGGTAGTACTCCTCGGCCTGCCGGCGGTCCCCCAGCTCGTCGGCCAGGACGGAAGCGATCATCAGGGTGACGTCCCGGCCACCGTCGGCCGCCGACCGGAGTGCCGCCAACGCCTCCTCGGGCCGCTCGAGTTCGACCAGCAGCTCGGCGAGAGCCTCGTAGGCGGCCGGGTTGCCGCCCTGCGCCTCGGCCTCGACGGTCTTCAGTGCGGCGTCGATGTCGCCCCACTCGGAGACGAGGTCGAAGATCCTCTCCGCCACCTCGTCATCGGGACGGTTCCAGGCCCGCAGATAGAGGGAGAGGGCGGCGGCACGGTCACCGGCCACGAGGCGCTGCGCGGCCTCGGCGGCCAGGTTGCTTTCTGTCATGGGGACATCTTCTCGAACCGGCGAACGACTTCTCGCCGCTACCCCGCCCTCAGTCCGCCCAGCGGTGCCGGCCGCGCCCCATGTCCACCCGCGCGCCCGCCATCGGCACCCCTTCCCCCCGCAACAGCCCCGGCGCCCGCCCCTCGTGACAGATCGGGGGCGTCCCGTCGGCGCGGACCACCCGCCACCACG
>NZ_WWKH01000790.1:0-5677 GCF_009865595.1 Streptomyces sp. SID1328
CGGTGCGCGCCGGTGCCGTCACCCCGCCCGCCGGGGCGCCCGCGCGCGGGGTGCCGCCGAAGACCCGGCCCCACTGGGCGAGCCGCTCCCGGCCCTCCGCGAGCAGCAGCATCAGATAACCGGCCGCCGCCACCAGGAACCACAGCCAGTCCGCGGCCCCGTCCGACAGCCCGGCCGCCACCGAGTACAGCGCCAGCAACGGCAGCCCCGCCGGGGCCGCCCGCCGGAAGGACACCGCGAGGGTGTCCACCAGCAGATGCACCAGCAGCACCCCGCCGACCAGCAGCAGCCGGATGCCGTCGGTCAGCGGCGCCGGGATCGCGTAGTGGCTCACGTCGTCCGCGCCCTGCCCGAACAGCGCCCCGAACCGCAGGAACGCGTCCGGCCCCGGCAGCAGTCCGCCCAGCGCCTCGGCCCGCGCGAAGACCAGCGTCAGCAGCACCAGTGTCACCAGCAGTTGCGCCGTCAGGGTCAGCGACCGGGACAGCGGAATCCGCCGGGCCGCGGTGCCCACGCCCGCCTGCACGGCCACCAGCAGCGCCGACAGCAGCAGCCAGGTGGGGCCGTCGACCAGCGGCAGCAGGGCCGAGGACGCCATCAGCGTTGCCGCCGCCGCGCAGAGTGCCAGTCGTGCCCGTCCGCTCATCCCCGTGCCTTCCCGCTCAGCGCGGCCGGCCCCGGCCGCTCCCGGTCCGCCTGCCGCCACAGCTCCTCCAGCGAGGCCCCGCGCGGCACGCCCAGTGCCGTCCAGCCGCCCTCGCGCAGCACGCGCAGCCGCTGGGGCAGCGGGGCGTTCGGCTCGGGCACCGCCGTCGGCTCGCGCGTCCAGGCGTCCGGGTCCAGCACGAAGGCGACCGCGCCGCCGCGCCTGCGCATCCGGGCCACCGAGGCCGCCTGCCCGCCGTCCAGGTCACCGAGGAAGGCGACCAGCAGCCCGTCGTGCCCGTCCCGCAGCACGTCGTACGCGCCCCCCAGGTCGGCGCCGTCGGAGTGGTCGATCACCGCGAGGGTGTCCATCATCAGCGCGGCCGCCGCCGCGCGCTCGTGCCCAGAGCCGCCCTCGCCGGACACCGTGACCCCGAAGTCCGTCAGCAGCCGCACCGAGAACCCCCGCTCCAGCAGATGCGCCACCACGGAGGCGGCCCCCGACACCGCCCACTCGAAGGCCGAGCCGGGGCCCGCGCCCTCGTAGGCCGCCGCGCGGGTGTCCAGCAGCACCGTGCAGCGCGAGCGGCGGGGCTGCTCCTCGCGGCGCACCATCAGCTCGCCGTGCTTGGCGGTGGAGCGCCAGTGCACCCGGCGCAGGTCGTCACCGTGCCGGTAGCCGCGCGGGATCACGTCGTCCTCGCCGGCCAGCGCCAGCGAACGCTGCCGCCCGTCGCCGTGCCCGAGCGCCTCCCCGCCGAACCGCACCGGCGGCAGCGGCTCCACGCGGGGCAGCACCGTGAGGGTGTCGTACGCCGAGAAGGACCGGGTCAGCTCGCACATCCCGAACGGGTCGCTCAGCCGCACCTGGAGCGGGCCGAGCCGGTATCTGCCACGCAGGTCCGAGCGCACCCGGTAGGACACCTCGCGGTGGCCGCCCGGCTCGACCCGGTCCAGCACGAAGCGCGGCCGGGGCCCCAGCACGTACGGCACCCGGTCCTGGAGCATCAGCAGGCCGGTGGGCAGGCGGGAGACGTTGTCCACCCTGAGCCGGACCCGCGCCTCCCCGGTCGCGGGCACCCGTGTGGGGGCCAGGCCGCGCTCGGCGGTCACCCGGTGCCGGGTGCGGTGCAGGACGGCCGCGCAGAGCAGCGGCAGCGCCGCCAGCAGCAGCCCCACCCGCAGCAGGTCGTCCTGGCCCAGCACATAGGCGCAGATCGCGGCCGCGATCCCGGCGGCCAGGAAGGAGCGCCCGCGGGTGGTGAGCCCCGACAGCGTCGCGCGCACCCCGCCCCGCCCCCCGGCGGACATCACAGACCCCTGGGAGACCGCAGCGGCCGCGGGGGAAGGGCCGGCGAGGTGTCCAGGCCGTCGTAGCCGCTCTGCCGGCCGGTGGTGGGCACGGCCGTGTGCTGGATGATCTCCCGCACCACGTCCTCGGCCGTCCGCCCGTTGAGCTGGGCCTCCGAGGTGGGCAGCAGCCGGTGGGCCAGCACGGGCGGGGCGAGCGCCTGGAGGTCGTCCGGCAGCGCGTACTCCCGGCCCTCCAGGGCGGCGGACGCCTTCGCCGCGCGCAGCAGGTGCAGCGTCGCGCGCGGCGAGGCGCCGAGTCTGAGGTCGGGGTGGACGCGGGTGGCGGCGACCAGCTCCACCGCGTACCGCCGCACCGCCTCCGAGACGTGCACCGTGCGCACCGTCTCGATCAGCTTCATGATCTCGTGCGCGTGCGCCACCGGCTCCAGGTCCTCCAGCGGGGAGGCGCCGCCGTGCACGTCCAGCATCCGCAGCTCGGCCTCGACGCTGGGATAGCCCACGGAGACGCGGGCCATGAAGCGGTCGCGCTGAGCCTCGGGCAGCGGGTACGTGCCCTCCATCTCGACCGGGTTCTGCGTCGCCACCACCATGAAGGGGCTCGGGAGTTCGTAGCTGTGGCCGTCGATGGTGACCTGGCGCTCCTCCATGGACTCCAGCAGCGCCGACTGGGTCTTGGGGGAGGCCCGGTTGATCTCGTCGCCGATCACGATCTGCGCGAAGATCGCCCCCGGCTTGAACTCGAAGTCACCGCCCCGCTGGTCCCAGATGGAGACCCCGGTGATGTCCGAGGGCAGCAGGTCGGGGGTGAACTGGATGCGCCGCACCGAGCAGTCGATGGACCGCGCCAGCGCCTTGGCCAGCATGGTCTTGCCCACGCCGGGGACGTCCTCGATCAGCAGATGCCCCTCGGCGAGCAGCACGGTCAGCGCGAGCCGTACGACCTCGGGCTTGCCCTCGATCACGTCCTCCACCGAAGCGCGGACACGCTCCGCGGTGGCGGTCAGATCCCGCCCCGCGCCCGCCTCCGTCCGAGCGGGGACGCCCCCCTGGCTCGCCCGATCGTCATAGGTCGTCACCCGGCCCTCCTCGGCCCGTCATCACCCGGGGCCTGTGCACGCGAGCGCGACCGGCCCACCCCGGAACTGCGACGCCGCGCGGACCAGGCCGCGCGCCGTCACACCCCGCATTCTTGCCGCCGTTACGGATTCGTGTCACCGCCTGTGGACAACTGCCCCCGCAATGCCGGGCTTGCGGCCCTTTCACCCCCTGCCACGAGGGCGGGAGGAGGGCGTCAGGCCGGCTTCGCGGCGCCGCCGTCGGCCGGGTCGATCTCACGGAGCAGACCGGTGCGCACGTCGAAGACGAAGCCGCGCACGTCGTCGGTGTGCAGGAGGAACGGGGAGGTCCGCACCCGCTGCATCGACTGCCGTACGTCCTGGTCCACGTCCCGGAACGCCTCCACCGCCCACGGCGGGCGCTGGCCCACCTCCATCTCCAGGTCGTGCCGGAACTCCTCGGTGAGGGACTCCATACCGCACCCGGTGTGATGGATGAGGACCACGCTGCGGGTGCCCAGCGCGCGCTGACTGATGGTCAGCGAGCGGATCACGTCGTCGGTGACCACGCCGCCCGCGTTGCGGATGGTGTGACAGTCGCCCAGCTCCAGGCCGAGCGCGGCGTGCAGGTCGAGACGGGCGTCCATGCAGGCCACGACGGCGACCTGGAGCACCGGACGCGCGTCCATGCCGGGGTCGGTGAACTCACTCGCATATGTCTGGTTGGCGTCGACCAGGCGGTCCGTCACGCCGCCGTCACCCGTTATGGCGCCGTCGGACCCGGGCGGAACTGCTGCGGAAGTGGTCATGCACCCGACGTTACTGGTCACCGGTGTCCCCGGCCTGCTGTGGACGGCCACAAAGAACCAGGTCGTGGCTTGTTGTGAGCTAACCCACACGGAGCGCGAACCTCCGCCGGACGGGTGAATCCCGGCGAATCGCGGGGGCCGCCCGGAAGCCGTACGCGACGCGCAGGCCGGTTGATTGACCGCGACACAGGGTGGACTAAAGTGACGCGAAGCGGGAGGCGCGGCTCTTCCCGCTGGTGAAACCCCCGGAGATCCCGGCATCCGCCCGGACCGTCTCCCCACGTGCGCGGCGCGTACGTGCGGCTCGGCCTCCTCCCGCTCCCGGCCGGCCGACGCTTCCGGCGCCGGCGGGCCTCCCCTTCACGGAGCGGGCGGGGACCCGGCGGTGCGTACCGCCCGCCGGAATGAGAGGCCCCCTTGACCGAGAGTCGACACGTCCCGGTGATGCTCCAGCGGTGCCTGGACCTGCTGGCGCCCGCCCTGGAGCGGCCGGGAGCGGTGGTCGTCGACTGCACCCTCGGCCTCGGCGGCCACAGCGAGGCACTGCTGGCCCGCTTCCCCGAGGCCCGGCTGATCGGCCTCGACCGGGACAAGGAAGCCCTCCGCCTGTCCGGCGAACGTCTCGCCCCCTACGGCGACCGCGCCACCCTCGTGCACGCCGTCTACGACGAACTCCCCGAGGTCCTCGACCGCCTGGGCATCCCGTCCGTCCAGGGGGTCCTCTTCGACCTCGGCGTCTCCTCCATGCAGCTGGACGAGGCCGACCGCGGCTTCGCCTACGCCCAGGACGCCCCGCTCGACATGCGCATGGACCAGACGACCGGCATCAGCGCCGCCGAGGTCCTCAACACCTACCCGGCCGGTGAACTGGTGCGCATCCTGCGCGCGTACGGCGAGGAGAAGCAGGCCAAGCGGATCGTCTCGGCGGTCGTCCGCGAGCGCGAGAAGGAGCCGTTCAGCAACAGCGCCCGCCTGGTCGAACTGATCCGGGACGCCCTGCCGCAGGCCGCCAAGCGCACCGGCGGCAACCCGGCCAAGCGCACCTTCCAGGCCCTGCGCATCGAGGTCAACGGCGAACTCTCCGTACTGGAACGGGCCGTACCGGCCGCGGTGAAGGCGCTCGCGGTCGGCGGACGGATCGCCGTGCTGTCGTACCAGTCGCTGGAGGACCGGCTGGTCAAGCAGGTCTTCGCGGCCGGCGCCGCCACCACCGCGCCGCCCGGCCTGCCCGTGGTGCCCGAGCGCTACCAGCCGCGCCTCAAGCTCCTCACCCGCGGTGCCGAACTTCCCACCGAGGAGGAGATCGCCGAGAACCGCCGGGCCGCCCCGGCCAGGCTGCGCGGCGTCGAGCGCATCAGGGAGGACGCCGAGTGAACGGACGGGGCCGGCCGGGTGCCACGACCCGCCGGGAGGGACAGTGAGCAGCAAGCCCGCACCTCGGGGGAGGGCGGCCCGGCTCGCCCGGCTCATCCCCGCCGGCCGCGCCCGCGCGGCCCGCACCCCCTTCGTCCTCCTCGTCGTACTGCTCCTCGGCGGCGGGCTCCTCGGTCTGCTGGTGCTCAACTCGGCGCTCAGCGAAGGGTCGTTCGAGCTGGACGACATACAGCGCAAGACCAAGAGCCTCACCGACGAGGAACAGGCCCTCCAGCGGGACATCGACGCCTACTCCGCGCCCGACGCCCTCCAGCGCCGCGCCCGCGAACTCGGCATGGTCCCCGGCGGCGACCCCGCCTTCCTCGATCCCGACGGCAGCGTCAAGGGCGTCCCCAGCGCGGCGCCCCGCTCGGCCGCCCTCACCGGTCCGCGCGCCCCCGAGGCGCTGACGGCTGCCCCGAGCACCGCCCCGGCGACCAC
>NZ_WWKH01000791.1:0-15763 GCF_009865595.1 Streptomyces sp. SID1328
GTGGAGGACTGGGGCGACGAGGTCGCCTCCGACCTGGGCGCGATGCCGGGCGAGCAGCAGCTCGGCCAGACCGAGCAGGCCGACGAACTCGTGCACGGCAAGCCGGAGAAGATCCGCGAGAGCGCGGGGCACCTGAAGGACTTCCACGGGGCGTTCGACAAGGTGGGCTCGGGTCTGAAGAAGGTCGACTCGGCGGGCTGGAAGGGCGAGGGCGGCGACGCCTTCCGCGAGAAGTTCGGCGTCCACCCCACCAAGTGGGCCCACGCGGCCGAGGCGTGCGGTGCGGCGGCGGCCGCGCTGGAACGGTACGCCGACACGGTCACCTGGGCGCAGAAACAGGCGGCGGAGGCCGTCGAGCTGTACAAGAAGGGCACGAAGGCGTTCGACGACGCGGCCGACGACTTCGAACGGAAGGCCGCCGCGTACAAGGCCAAGGCCGACGCGGGCGAGGACCCCGGAGCGGTACCGAAGCAGGACATGCAGGCGGGCAAGTCCGACCGCGACGCCGCCGCGACCAAGCTGAACGAGGCCCGCAAGCAGCGCAACACCGCGGCCGCCGAGGCCCAGGGCAAGATCAAGGCCGCCCTCGCCCACGCCCCCGCCGAACCCCCGCCCCTCGAACGCCTCGGCCACGACTTCACCGACGGCTACCAGGCCGCCAACACCGAACTGACCCACGTCGTCGGCGGCGCCCTCAAGGGCACGGCCGGCCTGGTCAACTTCGCCCGCGGCCTCAACCCGACGGACCCGTACAACCTGACGCACCCGGCGGCGTACCTCCAGAACGTCAATATGACGCTGTCGGGCCTGGTCTCCGCGGGGACCCACCCCGAGCGCACGGTCCAGGCGGCCATCGACGGCTTCAAGAAGGACCCGTCGGAGTTCGTGGGGCGGCTGATCCCGGAGCTGATCGGCACCAAGGGCGCGGGGCTGGCACGCGGCGGACTCCGGCTCGCCGTGAAGGAGGGCGCGGAGGAGGCCGCGAGCCAGGGCATCCGCCGTACCGCCCGGAACGTGATCGAGAAGGACGCGGACGACGTGGCCCGGCGTCCGGGCGAGAAGATCTGCGAGAAGGACCCCGTCGACGTCGCCACCGGCCGCATGGTGCTGCCGCAGACCGACGTGGCCCTGCCGGGCGTCCTTCCGCTGCTGGTCAAGCGGCAGTTCGAGTCGTCGTACCGGCTCGGCGGCTGGTTCGGCCCGTCCTGGTCCTCCACGCTGGACCAGCGGCTGGAGACGGACACCGAGGGCGTGGTGTTCGTCGGCGAGGACGGCCTCGTCCTGGCCTACCCGCACCCCGCGCCCGGCGTGCCGACCCTGCCCTCGCACGGCCCGCGGTGGCCGCTGGACCGGGTGGAGGGCGGCTACACCCTCACCGACCCGGAGTCGGGGCACACGCGGCACTTCGCCGACCGCTCCGACACCCTCGCGGTCCTGGAGCAGCTCGACGACCGCAACGGCAACTGGATCACCTTCGAGTACGACGCCGAGGGCGCGCCCAGCGCGCTTGTCCACAGCGGCGGCTACCACCTGGGGATATCCACCGCGGAGGGCCGCGTCACCGCCCTCCGCCTCACGGGCGCCGACCAGGAGCTGATCCGCTACGGCCACACCGGCGGCCACCTCACCGAGGTCACCAACTCCTCCGGCCGCCCCACCCGCTTCACCTACGACGAGTCGGCCCGCATCACCTCCTGGACCGACACCAACGACAGCCACTTCACCTACGGCTACGACGACCAGGACCGCTGCGTCCACCAGTCCGGCGCCGAGGGCCACCTGCGCTCCACCTTCGCCTACGGCGACCCGGACCCGGCCACCGGCGAATCCGTCACCGCCATCACCGACTCCCTCGGCCACACCAGCCACTACCGCGTCAACCGCCACTGCCAGGTCGTCGCCGAGACCGACCCGCTCGGCGCCACCACCCGCTACCAGCGCGACCGGCGCAACCGCCTCCTGTCGGTGACCGACCCCCTGGGCCACACCACGGAGTTCCACCGCGACGCCGACGGCAACCCGGTGAAGGTGATCCGCCCCGACGGCCGCGAGGCCCGCGCCGAGTACGACGCGCCCGGCCTCCCGGTGAAGGTGACCCGCCCCGACGGCACCACCGTCCGCCAGACCTACGACGACCGCGGCAACCTCACCTCGATCACGGACGCGGCCGGGCAGACCACGCACCTCGCGTACGACGCCGCCGGCCACCTCGTCTCCGTCACCGACCCGCTCGGCCACGCCACCACCATCGCCACCGACCGCGCCGGCCTCCCGCTGCGCGTCACCGACCCGCTGGGCGCGACCACCTCCTACGAGCGCGACGCCTTCGGCCGCCCGGTCGCGATCACCGACCCCGCCGGCGCGGTGACCCGCCTGGAGTGGACGGTGGAGGGCCACCTGGCCCGCCGCACGGCACCGGACGGCACCACCGAGTCATGGACGTACGACGGCGAGGGCAACCGCACCACCCACACCGACGCCCTCGGCCAGGTGTCCCGCTTCGAGTACACCCACTTCGACCTCCTGACGGCCCGCACCGGCCCGGACGGCGTACGGCACACCTTCACTTACGACACCGAGCTGCGGCTCACCGAGGTCACCAACCCGCAGGGCCTGAAGTGGAGTTACACGTACGACCCGGCGGGACGCCTCGCGGCGGAGACGGACTTCGACGACCGCACGCTCACCTACGCCTACGACCCCGCGAGCCGCCTCACCGCCCGCACCAACGTCCTCGGCGAGACCATCGCCTTCGAGCGGGACGAGCTGGGCCGCACCGTCCGCAAGGACGCGGCGGGCGCGGTCACCACGTACGCCTTCGACCTCACCGACCAGTTGGCCGAGGCGGTCGGCCCGGACGGCAGCACCCTCCGCATCCTGCGCGACCGCTACGGCCGCACCGTCTCGGAGACGGTCGATGGCCGCACGCTGACGTACACGCACGACGCCCTCGGCCGGCGCACCGGCCGCACCACCCCCACCGGCGCCACGACCACCTGGTCCTACGACCCGGCGGGCCGCCGCACCGGCATGGTCGCCTCCGGCCACAGCATCGACTTCACCTACGACGCGGCCGGCCGCGAAGTCGGCCGCCACATAGGCGAGTCACTCTCCCTGGAGCACACCTTCGACGTGCTGGGCCGCCTCAAGGCCCAGTCGGTACGGACGGCGCGCGGCGGCCTCCTCCGCCACCGCGCGTACGAGTACCGGGCGGACGGCAACGTCACCCGCGTCGAGGACGACCTGTCCTCCCGCACCTTCGACCTGGACGCCACCGGCCGGGTCACGGCGGTCCACGCGGCAGGCTGGACGGAGCGCTACGCGTACGACGAGGCGGGCAACCAGACCGAGGCGAGCTGGCCCTCGACCCACCCGGGCGGCGAGGCGACGGGCCCGCGTACCTACGCCGGCACCCGCATCACCCGGGCGGGCGGCATCCGCTACGAACACGACGCCCTCGGCCGCACGGTCCTCCGCCAGAAGACCCGCCTCTCCCGTCGCCCCGACACCTGGCGCTACGAATGGGACGCCGAGGACCGCCTCACCGCGGTGACCACCCCGGACGGCACCCGCTGGCACTACACCTACGACCCCCTGGGCCGCCGCACGGCGAAGCTCCGCATGGCGGGCGAGACGGTCGTGGAACGGGTGGACTTCACCTGGGACGGCACGACCCTCTGTGAACAGACCACGACGTCAACGGAGTTGCCCCACCCGGTGACCCTCACCTGGGACCACCAGGGCCTCCACCCGGTCACCCAGACGGAACGCATCACTTCCGCCACCTCCGACGCGGACATCGACTCCCGCTTCTACGCCATTGTCACCGACCTGATCGGCACCCCGACGGAACTGGTCGACGAGGCCGGCGAAACGGCCTGGCGCACCCGAAGCACGCTGTGGGGCACCACGGCCTGGGCGGCAGACAGCACGGCGTACACACCGCTGCGGTTTCCGGGGCAGTACTACGACCCGGAAACCGGGCTGCATCACAACTACTTCCGGGTCTACGACCCGGAGACGGCGCGGTACTTGTCACAGGACCCCCTGGGGTTGGTGCCGGGCCCGAATCCCGTCACTTATGTACCCAACCCACATATGTGGGTGGACCCGCTGGGACTTAAGTGTGAGGAGCCTGAACTGCCAGAGGGGTATACCTCTCGGCCTGCTTTGAATGATCCATATCATCCAGATGTGGTGGACGAACGCATTGCTGATATGCGTGAGATGTACGGCGTAAAAGAGCGCCCCGCGAGCAGTATGATCGGAGCGAATGGAACTCAAGTCACGAGTAAAACTATGTGGAACCATGGTCCGTACCGCATCGATGTGGAGAATCCTAATCCTGGTCAACGGCCTGGGCAGATGCACTTCCAGGATCAGAGTAACCCGACTGCCAAGTACCAGTACAATTTCAGTGACGGGAAGTTTGAAGGGCTGCCGCGATCCATTGAGCGTGAGATCGCTAACGTTCGCGGCTTCCATGCTGGAATCCGCAAGGGCCTCAATATGTTGGGAGAGGGTTGACTGTGAAGATGAATGCCGCGATGAGGTCTCTGATGGATGGCGGTGTTCCATCCATTCAGGCGGACGACGCACCCCTCGCATTCAGGGAGATTGCTGGGGCGGGGTGGCTCCTCGATGATCGAGGTGCTGTTCTCCTGGTTGCGCTAAATGGACCGAATGGCCAGTCTGCCCCCAAAGGTGTCGAAGATATCTCTTATTTTGAGGCACAGGCAAACGGGCGTGGAATGATGGACTACGACTTGAGTGTGTCGGGTGCGGAAAGGAAGCAAATTCTCCTGCGGCGCTCGCTCGCCTATGCTTGCCTTGCGCTCCGCAATCTACCCGAGCAGATAAGAACACCCGTGCATGCCTACATCTCCATGTCTGAAGGTGGCCTGTCGGATGACACCGTCACGGCGAATGTCACCTTTAGTGCTGTCCGGGATGGGGTAGCGGCCTACATCGACGACATCGACATATACGAAGAAGAGGCTCTATTGGAGCTGACCAGTTCCGACGCCAGAGGGCTGCTGTACGAGCCTGGTCTGTGATCACGGGGTCTCTTGAGCTGTGACGCCGGAAGTACAGGAGTTCGCAGTACTACTCGCTCCCGACGGTGTCCCCTCCCTGGCTGACTGGCAAATCAGTGACGCCTCTCCCCGTGGGTGGGCGACTGGATGCGACACTGGCGCGCCGGGTAACGGCAGGGTGCCACGAGATCGGAGCCGCTACCTCCGGTATGCATCTCTCGGCGCGGGAACCGATGCCGTGACCCGCGAACTCCCCGCCGACGCGTCCGTCCGGCCTCCCACCCTCCTTTGGACCCCCGACCGCCAAGCCGCCCTCCTCTTCTCGGCCCCCGGCCACGCCCTCCTGGCCGGCACCAGCCCCTTCATGGCCGCAGCCGCCCCCGAGGGCATCGACGCAGCCCGAGCCCGCTGCACCCGCTACGCCCGCAGGCAAGCGGCCCGCCACCCCGACCTCCTCGCGGTGGCGGCTGCGTACGCCCCCACCTACCACGCCTGGTCCCACCCCGCGGAAGTTTCCCCGGACACCGCCACAGCCCAGCACCTGCACCTACTAAGAGAGTTCACCGACGGCACCCTCCCAGCCCCCGCCTTCGCCCACGCCTGGTGGCAGACCCGCCGAACCGCACAGCCAAACGGTGAGCGGGTCCGGGGGAGCCTGCAAGAACTCTTCGACCGCGTCTTCCTGCTCCTGGAGGACTACAAGGTGGACCCCGAACTGGCCGAGCCCGCCGATCTCACGGCCACGGAACTCCAAACAGCGGTGTCCGAGGCATACGGGAACGGCCTGGTAGGCCCCTAGAGACCGCGCAGCGCCTCGTGCAGATCGTCGTAACGCGTCCAGCAGTCGACGGAGCCGTCCTGGTACAGGCTGCCCATGTACCAGCAGTCAAAGCGCTTGTCTGCAGCGTTAGTCTCTGCCCGTTGTACGGAGAGAGCGTCCTCAACGACCCCATAGTGCTCAACGATCCGAGCCTTCGCCTGAGCTAGAGCTACGTCCTCAGAGATGGACTCGCCCCAAGGGGCACCCAGGGATCGGTCGCGAAACTTGCCGTAGGAAGCTCCGACGGCCGGTGCGTGACGACGACACCGGAGCTCTCAGCTTGGGAAGCTCCGGTCATGGACGGGTGACTTGCAGGGATGACCTGCGGTCGAGCGGCGACAGAGCCGGGCTGGCCGGCGAAGTGATTCCCCGCCATTCCCCACGCTTCGCCGTACGATCTGGCACCCGTGTGGCACGTGAAGCTTCTGGTCCGTAGCTCTGTAGGCATGGGCGGTGCACCCTTGGGACTGGCCTCCTGGTCGCCGGAGACCCTGCGGATCTCCTCCAGGGTCCAACCTGGCGATAGCTGACTGCTTGCCATCCAAGGAGGATGACAGCCGCACTCGGCCGGGTGCGGCACTGGGCCTGGTGGAGGCTCTCTGCCATCGTCCGAGGAGAGCTTAGAGCAGTCGTAGTGCCACGCGTATGGCACGGTCCCGGACACGACGAAGGGCCAGCCCGGGAGGCAAACCTCCTGTGCTGGCCCTTCGGCCTGTGCCCTGGCAGGATTCGAACCCGCGACACCAGTCAGCTGTGGATGTCAGGTGGGCCAGGGTTCTCTGCGCCGGGCGCCGCTGTCACCACTCGTCGTGGTCGTTGATCACCTGGAAGCTGGCCACCACACCATCGTCACTGAACATGCCAGCATCGTTACCGAACATGCCAACGAGGTCGGTACGGGGCACAGTGCCAGAGGTCTCGTCGTGGGGACCCACGGTGGCGACCGGAGAACCGGCACAGTCGAAGCCCCGGAAGACCGCGACGGTCTTCCGGCTGTCATTGAAAATGTAGAAGCTGCTGGAGCTGGCCGCAGTGACGCAGCCGTCGGCGGAGGCGGAATACGTACGTTCGTTGAAGTAGATCCTTCCGCCTTCCTCGTGACCGTCGTCGCGTCCGCCCTCGTCGTGGCCCTCGGTCCTCTCGGCGCTCGCACTCTTGTCGCCCGAGGGAGCCGCGACTGGAGCGGCGCGGTGCACAGGCAGGGCCGCTTGGTGCGCAGGTCGGGCCACTCGGTGGACAGACTGGGAGGCCGGGGTAGATCCGACGGTCGGGGCATGGATGATGCCGGCGGCTGCAAGGGCGGTCGCGCCTATTCCGGTGCCAAGCACGGCATAAATATGCGGAGGCATGTCACTTCTCTCTGTCGGACGGACGTCGGCCGGGCAACCGACCTGCGCTGAACGTACCGACAGCTCCCATGGCTGGCATTTCGGACGTACCTCTGGTGTGATTCCGCGAGTCCAATCGGGTACCAGCGGTTCAGGAACCGTGGCACCGCCGCAGGTCCCGGACCGAGATCGGAACCTCGTCGCGGCCCACGCCGCGTGCATGGCCTCAGCTTTCGTAGGGTCGATCATCGAGAGTGGGTCGCTTTGCCCGGTCTGACCTTTCACGACGGTACGAGCTGGAGCGACAGCTCCACGAGTGGCGCCGATGCCAAGGCACGCGTGGGCCTCACTGGCTGTCTCAGCGATCTCGGGGGCACGTCGAGGAAGTCCGGTCGGCGGATACTCAAGGGCTCCCAGACACGCAAGCAGAAACAGCTCAGGCCGGTACTGAATCCAGTACCGGCCTGAGCTGCTGTTTCGGCTGTCGGGGTGGCGGGATTTGAACCCACGACCTCTTCGTCCCGAACTATCGGCTGCGAGGCCATTGACGCCTGCTGGGCTGGTTCGGCGGCCACTGACGGTCCTTGGTGACCACCAAGCGCCGCAAAGGTTGCTGTACTTCGCTGCTTGCAGCGCCGCGGTACGGAGCGGCAGTTGCACAGGCCGCATGGGCAGCGAATGCAGGCGCCCGCCGCGCGTGCCAGGCAACCGGATCAGCCAGGGCCTCCGGGTAGACGTGACTTGTGCTCCTCACTCGAAGGTAAGCCCAGTTGCAAGGCGTGAGGCGTGCCGTGGAGCCTGCGCGGCACCGCCTGCCTGGGAGCCAGACCGGTGGCACAGGGTGCGCGCTGGAGCGAGCACGAATCGCAGAGGGCATCAGTAGCGGTGCCGCGTTGCGACAACAGTCGTCCGCCGGAGAGGGGTTGCTGAAGGCTCGATAGAGACAGATGAGGAAGAGATGTGAAGATCAACTTGCCATCCTCGATATGCGTCCGGGCGACGGAGCGAGGGCGGTTTGCGTCGTCAGGGCACCACGGTCAACCGTGTCAACCGACTCGATAACGGCCCGAAATAGGCCGAGCGAGCGCGATATGACGGTCCGTCATCCCCACGAGCGAGGCCTCCGAGGCGTTCACGGGTATCAAGTTGGCAAAGGGGCTTGCGCGTAACTTACTCTTGTTGAACTCTTAAGCTTCACAGACGAGGGGGTCTTGTGAAGATCGCTGCGTGTGTTTGGCGCACGTCTAGGCAGGGGGCCTGGACGGGTCGTTGACCCAGTGGCGACTCAAGAGGAACGCCGACTGCAGCTCAGGGGCTCAGCGCACCTCTTCAGCACCGCAATCCATTGCAGTACCCGACGCCGTGGCTGCCTGCTTCAGGAACAGGTCGCCGCACTTCAGGGGCGTCGTTTTCCGGCCCGCACGTACGTGCGACCCGGATCAAGGGGAGGAAACCACCATGCACATTTGTGTGCTCGGACAGGGCTACGTCGGCCTGCCTCTGGCCCTGCAGGCCGCCGAGGCCGGCCACATCGTGACTGG
This sequence comes from Streptomyces sp. SID1328, assembly GCF_009865595.1. NCBI lineage: Bacteria > Bacillati > Actinomycetota > Actinomycetes > Kitasatosporales > Streptomycetaceae > Streptomyces > Streptomyces sp. SID1328. The sequence continues at coordinate 8,726 of NZ_WWKH01000791.1, forward strand.
CTACGAACCCGACCAACGCCGCTGCGAGAGCCTGGCGGCCGGCTCGTCCTACATCGAGGACATCGAATCGACCCGCCTGCAAAGGGTGCTGAGCTCGGGGGCTTACACCCCGAGCTCGGATCCGAAGGACCTCAAGGGCTTCGACGTCGCGGTCATCACGGTGCCGACACCGCTCACCGACCGTTCTCCCGACCTCAGCTGTGTGCGCGAAGCCGGCCGAACGCTGGCCACATGGATTGAGCCTGGTGCCACTGTGGTGTTGGAGTCGACCACGCACCCTGGTACTACCCGCGACGTGCTCGTCCCTCTACTGGAGATGGGCTCGGGCCTTGTTGCTGGCCGAGACTTCCATGTCGGTTTCAGTCCCGAACGTATCGACCCTGGTAACGCCGAGTGGCGGCTGGAGAACACTCCCAAGATCGTTGCGGGTCTCACTGACGCCTGCCTGCAGCGCGTGAAGGCCTTCTACGACTCCGTCACTGAGGTGACCGTGCCGGCCTCCGGCGTGGAAGAGGCTGAGCTGGCGAAGGTGTTCGAGAACACCTATCGGCACGTCAATATCGCCTTGGTCAACGAGCTTTCCCGGATGGCGCACATACTTGGCGTCGACGTGTGGAACACCCTCGACCTGGCTGCGACCAAGCCGTTCGGGTTCACCAAGTTTCTGCCCGGTCCCGGTGTGGGCGGACATTGCCTGCCCATCGACCCCGTTTACCTCAGTCACCACGTCAAGACCCAGCACGGGCAGACCTTCCGGCTCATCGAACTGGCTCAGGACATCAACGAAAGCCAGCCCGATTACGTGGTGCGCCGCCTGCAGGACTCTCTCAGTCGCCGCTTCCGCCGCAGCGTGCATGGCGCCCGCGTCCTCGCCCTCGGCGCCGCCTACAAGCCTGGTACTGCTGACGCCCGTCAGTCGCCAGCAGTGCAGGTCATCGACCGGCTGCGTGCCATGGGGGCGGATGTCACCGTCGTCGACCCCTACCTGGGTGATGGCGGCTGTCAAGCCATCCCCTTCGCTGCGGAAGAAAGCGGCATCAGCGTGGCTGACTTCCACGCGGTCGTCGTGCTCACACCGCACGGCCAATTCGACCTGGAGCAGCTTGCAGCCGAGGCGGCATACGTCCTCGACACCCGAGGCGTCATGCCGGCCGCGGAGCACATCGAGCGGCTGTAGAAGCCCATCGCCCAGGCGAGCAAGTACGTGCTGGACACCAGGGGCGTCATGCCGCTGGCATCTCACATCGAACGGCTCTGAGAGCCATGGGAGGGAAACATGTACAACGGACTGGCCCACACGGGCCTCGGGGCGATGCTCCTGACGGGAGTGGCCCTACTGATGGCGGCGGTCGGCTCGCTGATGAAGGTGATCACCGGGGGAAGTCGGGGATGAACCTGACGGTTGCTGTCCTCGTCCCCGCCCACAACGAGGAGACGACGATCGGGGAGCTGGTCCGGGCCTGCCTGGAGCAGCCCTACCCCATCGAGCAACTCATCGTGGTCGCGGACTCCTGCAAGGACCGCACGGCCGAGGTGGCCCGTGAGGCAGGAGCGACGCTGGTCCTGGAGACCCGGTACGCCGACAAGGCGGCCAACCAAAACGAGGCACTGCCCTACATCACGGCCGACGTGATCGTGGGCTTCGACGGTGACTCCAAGCCGACCCCGGACTGCATCCGGCTGATGGTGGAGGACCTGGAGAAGGGCTACGACGCCACATGCTCCTCGATCCTGCCGCTCCAGGACACCGGCTTCTTCATCGAGGCCCGCCGGTTCGCCTACAGCCTCGGGGCGATGTGGTGGCGGCTGTGCCAGCGCCAGGTGGGCCGCATCCAGGTCCTCACGGGCGCCTCGTACGCCTTCCGGACCGATGTGGTGCGGGCCGTGGGTGGCTTCCCCAACGGTCTCATCAGCGCCGACATGGACATCACCTGGAAGCTGCACGAGGGCGGCTACAAGACTTGGTACACGTCCAAGGCGCTGACGCTGACCGTGGACCCGGAAACCTGGGTCGAGTACAAGGCGCAGATGCCCCGGTGGGCGGCCGGGTACTTCCAGAACGTCGCCCGGTACCGGCGGCTGATGCTGAACTGGCGCTCGCTGCTCACGGTGGGTACGGCCATGTTCGACCTCGTCACGCTGTGGTGGTGGGTCGTGGTGGTGCTCTACAGCCTGGCCACCTGGCAGCACCTGAGCATGTTCCGGTACATGGGCTACTGGTTCGCCGGGCACACCGTGCTGACGATGTTCCTCGTCTCGCGGGTGGTGGGCTGGAAGAAGGCCGCGCTGGGCTTCGCGCCCTACACGCTGCTGAACTTCTACAACAAGTACCTGTACACGAAATCGATGTTCAGAGAGTGGCTGCTCGGCCGCCACTACACCGCGTGGACCGGCCGCAGTGGCCGGGCAGTGGAGATCTCCCCAATGTCCTCCAGGCGCAAGCAGGCGTTCTCGGTGGCCCTGCTTTCGGCCTCGGTGGTGCTGGCGGGCTTCGGAGCCTTCGCACAGAGCCCCCTGCTGGTCGCTCTGGCGAGCGCTGCGGGTCTCGGTGGGGTCGCGTTCCTTCTGGGGGTGCTGCAAGCCTCCAGGGGCCGCCACAAGGCCATGAAGGCCCGCGAGGCGGAGAAGGACAAGGTCTACGCATGACAAAGATGACCACGGTGGCCCTCCTGATCCTGGGAGTGGCCACCCTGGCCACCTGCTGCAACCCGGGTCTCCCTGGATCCTAAAGACACTCCTACCTGGGGTCGTTGATGTCAGCGTTGTCTGTCAGCAGAACGCTACGGCACCGGACAGGCCTCCAAAGGCTCATTCGGCCGATCGGCGCAGCGCCACCAGACATGCCGACCAGTACACCTCCATAGCGTCCGGACCTCATAGGCTGACTGCACTCGCGATACGCCGAGGCGTCGTCGGTCATGCGGCGCGCCCCAACCGAGCGACCGCTTCGTCCCGAAGCAACTTGCGCTCGGCCTCTGCCTTGGGACGGGGTGCCTCGCACCTCGGCGGATGGTCCGCAGGCGTCCGCGCTTGTTCGCGGGTGTTCGTCGGCGTTGCCACGCAGTTAGACACTCAGCGAGGGCAACGGTTCTGCGTTCCAACAGTCTTCATGCGAAAGGCTCGCCCCCGCCCGGCTCTGTGGAAGGCTACGGTGATTCCGTGAACAAGGGGGACTCATGTATGTGCCATCAGAGGGGCCCGCAGACCGCTTTGTACCACCGCCCGGGGGCCTGCACCGGCTCCACCTCGTTGAGTACCAAGGTGGATTGCGTCTCTGCGAGGACGCTACGGGCCTCCTCGTCGGTCCAACCGATCGACGGCTGCAGCGCGCCGGACTCTACGTCACGAACCTACGTGGTCTGACGTACTACCAAGCGGCGGCAAGACAGGCTGACCTGCGCCCGGGCCAGCCGTTGCGCTTGGTGCCTGAGCCTGACAACCCCCACGACGCCTATGCTGTAGCGGTCTACCCAAACCAGGGCAACGGCCCGATCGGGTACATCAATAAGCAGAAAGCTCGTGCTTGGTCCCGAGTGATCGCCGAGGGAGCGCAACTCTCGGCAGTGAGCCTGCGGGGGACAGGGCCGGGAGTGAAGTGTGAGGCGGTGGCGGTTCTGGCTGCCGAACCGAGGGTGATCGCCCACCTTCTATCGCCGCGGCCCTCGTCGCTCCCTCTGCCGGCGTTCCTCCAGTAGCGATCGCCTATCACCGCTCAACGCCTCAGCTAGGGTGATCTAGGGCTCGCTGCCAGTCATGACCTGCGGCGGAGCGGTGTCGGCGCCAGGTGGGCGGTCCGCTGGTTACCCGGTGTTCCCCGTGGTTCCCCGCACAACCTGGCACGGGTCTGGCACGCGTGAACTGCAAGAGGAAGCGGTCCCGCGCGCTCACTGACAAAGCACGGGCGTGAGATGACCAACCGTTGCTAGCCTGCTGGGCGTGTCGCAGGAAGCTGAGCCGGGGAGCCCGCCCGAACAGGGCCACATGATCCTGCTCCCGATCAGGCTGGATGAGAACCGCACCGTTGAAGGTGTCACCTTCGTGCCGTCTCCCTGGGGGGCTCCCCTTGCTATGGCACTGAGGGGCAAGGATGAAGATGGACAGCCCTGGCTTGCTATCGCTAACGAGACTCCGGTCAGTTGGCTCCGCGTCGGCGCGTCGATTCCCAAGTCGGAATTGGAGATCCTCCACCTGCAAAGGCTCGCGACTGATCACAAATGTTCCACAGGCGGCGAACTCTACGAGGCGATAGATCCGGTCGCCCCCGGTGAAGATCCCCCTGACATTTATGCACATGCGGCCGGAAGTAAGATCGGCTGGGAACTGACCGCTTTCAGTAACTCCAGCCGGAGGTACGCTCAGGCTCTCTTCTTTGAGGTCTCCAAGCGACTTGCATTTCAGCAAAGGCATCGCATCGGTCATCTAACTGGCTACCACATTTCCATGTGGTTCGGTGCTGCTGATGATCCCGCTGGCCTGCCATTCAAGGCCAATAAGGAGAGTTCCTATGATCGGTTGATCGATGCCCTTGTGGCGCATCGCCCAGATCCAGATCAATTCAAGGTTCAAGGATCTCAGCCCCCTATGCAGGTGACTGGTGCTGACCCGGTAAGAACGCCTGACGACGTCAACTTCATGTCCATCCCGCTGCTCGGAGGCGCTCCCGCATCTGGGCTGTTTGCAATGACTGGTATGAGTGTGGGGTTGGCTTTCCAGTCCGACCATGTCGCATCGCAAGAGTGGGTCAACCTGCGAAAGATCATCAAGCGTAAGGACAAACCGGCCAATAATCGTCTCCTGATTTCGGCTGGAGCTCCGGATGCCATGGGCCGGTGCTTCGCTGCTGAAGAAATCTTGGCCCATTTCATGCTCGACAATCCGGAAGGCGTTTCGGCGAATCACTTGTCGTCCGTTATTCTCCATTTCTGGAGCACGGGACAGGCTTTTGAGTTGATGGGTTCTAAACCTGTGGAATTGTGGCCTGCGGTGTATCAAGGTTACAACCCGATGGCACACCCTTTCGCCCTGTCGTTGTAGATCCACAGTGCCAGCACGTCCTCATCCGTAAAAACTCCCGCGCTCTGGTCGGCGCCGCTAGAATTGCGAGCAGCAAGCTGCAAGTGGGCAAGAATAGCGTGCTCCTCACTCCCGTCGTCGACGTCTCATCGACTGCCCTTCGACACGCATTATGATGTATACCGTCGCGCCGCTCGATACCATGGTGAGCGCCGCCCTGTCGTCGTCAGAGGAATCCTCGACGCGACTCCTGGAAAGCGAGCGACCATGCAAGTTTCGGCTTTCGATGCGGACCGTTCTGTCGCCACTTTCGAGGATCTCGATTAACCCACTTGGTTGATTCGATCGCTGACGCCGAAACACTTCGCCACCAGGCTGCGCACTACAGCTCGCTTCAGAGAGCGACTAAGCTACCACTTCCGATATCGGAAGACTCGTACGCGCGTTTTCATGGCTAGCGTGTGCGCAAGGTTACGGACGCGCCCTGGCTGCCCTGCAGGATCAGCTACTGCCTCACTGTGGCTCACTACCTTCTTAGAGCCCCCGGCTATGGGTGGTCGGCCGCCGTGCACGAAGGGCACTTCCGCCTTTGACGGTATTCCGAGCACTTGGACATTAAAGACCTTGGAGAAATCTCCGAGCAGCGTCTGAGCGGGGACAGCGTGCACGGTGGGCCATTTCCTGTGGTCGGCGGAGGCGTCTCCCCCGTGACCGAATAGCGCCAAGGAGTATGCGCGACGGTGAGGGTCGTGCCGTGGAGAGTAACGAACCCCATCAAGCCCGCTCTGTTTCCATGCGGCAGCCCAAGCTTGCGTGACCGCATAAGCGGCCGAAGAACTCATTTCTGATGCGATCACCCCAAATCCGCCTACTCGTTGGCTCCAAAGATTTGCGGCGCGGTAGTCGTAAGGCAGTCTTATGCCGGAAACGAACCACCCCGCAAATGCATCAGCATCCAGTTCCGGAGGACTGGCGTCTAGCAGAGCGGGTCCCAATCTCTCTGCGAGAGCTGACAAGGGGTTGTTCGCTACGTACAAAGTGCCCTTCGGGGCCGCCAGATCGAATCGCCCACCCTTGTGTTCGTGGCCTGGCTGCGGGGCACTGGCAAAGTACCACGGACCTTTTTCGTGCGCGCGATAGACCTTGGTGCCATGTCTAATGCGGAGATTCGGAAAACCGCGGAGCTTCTGACCGGCTGCCGGCGGCCCTTGATGCACCTCGTCGCGTCGTGTCATCGACTTCACGTCCCCTGCAAGTTCTGCGACCTAGCTGCTCCAGCGCGCCGCATAGCTTTCAGCATATTTCACAACTCGATCAGTGCTCTTGCTCTGCCTGATCCAGGAAACGGGGCTCAAGCCATCGAGTTCGGCGCTTGGAGTTTGCGCCCAAATCGCGATTGTCCAGGCACTCGTCCGTACTTCAGCGAAAGGTCGCAGCGCGGCACTCCAACCTTCAATAAGCCGGTCGCCGCGAAACTGCCAATCGGGATATATGGCATACCCGTCCGAGGTGATCAATTCAAGTATGTCACGTGCGCCGACACGATCCTGAAGCTCATCCGGGGAGATTTTGAGCAGTTCGCAGACGCTTTCAACGCTCCGGAAAGGGCCAACCTTCTCACTAAGTCGCGAGGACGCTGGCCGGGTTTCTCTGTATTGATAGGCGGATGCGTCTTGCCTATTATTCGAGCGCCCCGAAATTCTCGCACTAGCTACTTTTATAGCCTTGCCAGTCCGGGTGACCGCAGCCTTTACCCTGTGCTTCGGATCACTGACGTTGCGGTTTTTGTTGCCCGCTTGAACTTCTCTGTCCGACAATTTCCTTCACCGCCTTCCCCTTTGCCAGGTTGCCTCCCACTCCCGTCGTGGTCAAACGCAGAAGACAGGACTGGAGCATGTTCGGCCGTGCCTTACCCACTACTCTCCCCAGCTCCCATCCCGTACGCCGTCGACCCACACATCGTGGAGCGGGCGTGGCTCCTGGCGTCCAGGTGGAGCGCGCCACTGTACGAACGACCTGGACGCC
>NZ_WWKH01000792.1:0-18151 GCF_009865595.1 Streptomyces sp. SID1328
CCGAGCGAGGTCAATCTCTACAACGGGTCTGCTCAGCAGATCTCGGGGGCGGCCGAGGCCACCGTGGGGATGAAGGTCACCCGTAGTGGGTCCACTACTCAGGTTCACGACGGGACCGTGACGGGGCTGAACGCGACCGTGAACTACTCCGAGGGGACCGTGAGCGGGCTGATTCAGACCGACGTGTGTGCTGAGCCGGGGGACAGCGGTGGGTCGCTGTTCTCCGGGAGCAGTGCGGTGGGGCTCACGTCGGGGGGTAGTGGGGACTGCTCCTCCGGTGGAGAGACGTTCTTCCAGCCTGTGACTGAGGCGCTGGCCGCTACTGGGACGCAGATCGGCTGAGGTTCCTGGCTCCGGCTCCGGCCTTTGGGCCCCCGCTTCTCCTTCGGGAGGGCGGGGGTCCTTTGCGTGGTGGGGCGGGGCCGCGCCGGGGGGTGTCCGTCCTCGGTCCGGCGACTTCTGTTTCTTTGATGCGTTCGACTTGCCTCGTCGCCGGCCGCTGCGGGCGGACACCCCCCGGCACGTCCCCTCGCCGCCGTCGCCGGCCAGCCCGCCGTACGGGGCCGTTGTTCGGGACTGGGGTGGTCTTGTGCGGCTGGTGGGCGTGTTTTCGCAGGTGGGAGGGGTGGGCGCTCTTGTCGTACGTGCGTTCGATAGTGGGGGTATGGTGGAAGGGAACGGGTGTTCGATTGGCTTGAGTGGTGGGAGGTGCTGCGGTGGCGTTCGCGCATTTGCGGGCTGTCTCCGGGTTCTCCCTGCGGTACGGGGCCTCGCATCCGGAACGGCTTGCCCTGCGAGCCTCCGAGCGGGGGATGGATGTGCTGGCCCTTACGGATCGGGACTCGCTCGCCGGGGCCGTTCGGTTTGCCAAGGCTTGTGCGGGGAGTGGGGTGCGGCCCGTTTTCGGGGTTGATCTCGGGGTTGCCGTTCCTTCCGGTGGGGGTGGCGGTGGGCGGCTTCGGGCTCCGGTGCGTGGGGGCGCCTTCGTGGACGAGTCGGCTCCCCGGGTGACCTTTCTGGCGCGGGACGGGGCTTTGGGGTGGGCTGAGCTCTGTCGGATGATCAGCGCTGCTCATGCCGGGGGTGGGGGTACGCCCCTGGTGCCCTGGGAGGCGCTCCGGGGGGAGGGGGTTGTCGTTCTGCTGGGGCCCGACTCCGATGTGGGGCGGGCTCTGGGGGCCGGGCGGCCTGATCGGGCCGCGCGGTTGTTGGGTGCCTGGCGGGAGGTTTTCGGGGACGCTCTGCGGGTCGAGGTTGTGTGGCACGGGGTGGAGGGGACGGGGAGCGGGTCCCTGCGGCTTGCTGCTCGGAGTCTTGGGTTCGCCGTGGAGCAAGGGGTGCGGCCTGTTCTCAGTAATGCGGTGCGGTATGCCGATCCGGGGCAGGGGCGGGTGGCCGATGTGCTGGATGCCGCCCGGCGGCTGGTGCCTATTGATCCGCGGAAGGGGCTTGACTCCGGGGAGGCCTGGTTGAAGGGGCCGGCCGAGATGCTCCGGGTTGCCGAGCGGGTGGTGGAGGCTGCTGGGTACCGGCGGGAGACCGCTGGGCGGTTGATTGCCGAGACCCTCGCTGTTGCCGGGGAGTGTGTTGTTGATCCTGAGGATGATCTGGGGATCGGGAGTGTGCGGTTTCCCGAGGGGCGGCTCGTGGGGGCCGGACGGCGGGGGGCTCAGCGGGCGCTTGTCTCTAGGGCCGTTGCCGGGATGATGCGGCTTGGGTATTCCGGGCGGCGGGAGTACTGGGAGCGGATGCATGAGGAGCTGGAGATCATTGGACATCATGGGTATGCGTCTTATTTTCTGACCGTTGCCCAGGTGGTCGACGATGTAAGGGAGATGGGGATTCGGGTTGCTGCCCGGGGGTCCGGGGCCGGGTCTCTGGTGAATCATCTGCTGGGCATCGCCCATGCTGATCCGGTGGCGCACGGGTTGCTCATGGAGCGGTTCTTGTCGCGGGAGCGGGTTGCGCTTCCTGATATCGATGTGGATGTGGAGTCCGCTCGGCGGATCGAGGTTTATCGGGCGATTATCGGGCGGTTCGGCGGGGAGCGGGTCGCTACCGTTGCCATGCCGGAGACCTATCGGGTTCGGCATGCCATTCGGGATGTGGGGGCCGCCCTTTCGATGGACCCTGCCGAGATCGATCGGATCGCCAAGGCTTTTCCGCATGTTCGGGCTCGGGACGCCCGGGTCGCGCTTGCCGAGTTGCCCGAGTTGAAGGGGCTTGCCGGGGAGCAGGAGCGGTACGGGGTGTTGTGGGAACTGGTCGAGGCGCTTGATGCCTTGCCGCGTGGGGTTGCCATGCATCCTTGTGGGGTTCTGCTGTCCGACTCCTCGCTGCTGCGGCGTACTCCGGTGGTTCCCACCAGTGGGGAGGGGCTGCCGATGTCGCAGTTCGACAAGGAGGATGTGGAGGATCTCGGGCTGCTCAAACTGGATGTGCTCGGGGTGCGGATGCAGTCGGCCATGGCGCACGCCGTCGCCGAGGTGGAGCGGGCTTCGGGGGAGCGGGTCGATCTGGAGGCTTTGCCCGCGGGGGATGCCGATACGTATCGGCTCATCCGGTCCACCGAGACGCTCGGGTGTTTTCAGATCGAGTCGCCTGGACAGCGGGATCTGGTGGGGCGGCTTCAGCCTGATTGTTTTGGTGATCTGGTGGTGGATATTTCTTTGTTCCGGCCCGGTCCTGTTGCTGCCGATATGGTGCGGCCTTTTATCGAGGCTCGGCATGGGCGGGCGCCCGTGCGGTATCCGCATCCGGATCTTGAGCCGGCGTTGCGGGACACCTATGGGGTGGTGGTGTTCCATGAGCAGGTCATCGACATTCTTGCCGTCATGACCGGGTGCGGGCGGGGAGAGGCTGATGCCGTGCGGCGGTTGCTCTCCGATTCCGAGGCCCAGGGGCGGGTGCGGGTGTGGTTCGCTCAGCGGGCCGAGGAGAAGGGGTACGACGCCGAGACCATTCGGCGGACCTGGGAGATCGTCGAGGCCTTTGGGTCCTACGGGTTCTGCAAGGCGCATGCCGTTGCTTTTGCCGTGCCCACCTATCAGTCGGCCTGGCTCAAGGCGCATTACCCTGCCGCTTTTTATGCCGGGCTGCTCACGCATGATCCCGGTATGTATCCCAAGCGGTTGCTCCTGGCTGATGCCCGGCGGCTCGGGGTGCCGATTCTGCCGTTGGACGTGAACGTGTCCGGGGTCGCTCATCGAATCGAACTGGTGTCCGGGGTGTGGGGGGTGCGGCTCGCCCTCGCCGATGTGCACGGCATCAGTGAGGCGGAGGCCGCGCGGATCGCCGAGGGGCAGCCGTACGCGTCCCTGCTGGACTTCTGGGAGCGGGGGCGGCCGGGGCGGCCGCTCGCCCAGCGGCTGGCGCAGGTCGGGGCGCTGGACGCGTTCGGGGCCAATCGGCGTGATCTTCAGCTGCACCTGGCCGAGCTGCACCGGGGGTCCCGTAGCGGTCGTGGGGAGCAGCTTCCGCTGGGCGGGGGGCGGCGGACCGCTTCCGCCGGGCTGCCCGATCTCTCGGAGGCCGAGCGGCTCAGTGCCGAGCTGGGCGTGCTCTCCATGGACGTCTCCCATCACCTGATGGACGACCACCGGGGCTTCCTGGAGGAGCTGGGCGTGGTGTCGGCGCGGCGGCTGCGCGAGGCCCGGCACGGGGAGACCGTACTGGTCGCCGGGGCCAAGGCAGCCACCCAGACGCCGCCGATCCGGTCCGGCCGGCGGGTCATCTTCAGCACGCTGGACGACGGCACCGGGCTGGTCGACCTCGCCTTCTTCGACGACTCGCACGACGCCTGCGCGCACATCGTCTTCCACTCCTGGCTGCTGCTGGTGCGCGGAGTGGTGCAGCGGCGCGGGCCGCGCAGCCTCAGCGTGGTCGGGTCGGCTGCCTGGAACCTCGCCGAACTCGCCGAGCTGCGGGCCGAGGGCGGTCTGGAGAAGGTGGCGGCCCGGCTGGCCGAGCCCGTGCCGGAGGCGAAGGCCGCGGAGGACGGGGTGGGGCGCCGGATCCGGATGTCCACCGGCTTCCAGATGCACCCGTGGGCCGACCTGCGCCCGGCCGGCCAGGAGGTGTCCGAGCAAGCACCGTCCGCCATGCGGAAGTTGTGGCATCAGAGTCCGGGGAGTGCGGGATGACCATTCTCTGTGTGCGTTTTCGCCGGGCCGGCGAGGGTGACGGTGAGCTGGAGCTGTCCGAACTGCTCGGGCTGCTGGAGGAGTTCACGCCCGTCGTGGAGGGGCTGCCGCCCGACGGGGCCCTGGCCGATCTGCGCGGGGCCGAGCGGTACTTCGGACGCGGGCCGGTGGAGCTGGCCGCGCTGATCCGGGTGCGGGCCCTCGCCCGGTACGGGGTCGACTGCGTGGTGGGTGCCGGGCCCGGGCCGATGCTGGCCCGGATGGCGCTGCGACAGGCCCGGCCGGGAGTGGTGTGCGCCGTTCCCGACGAGCCCGGTGCCGGGGCGGAGTTCCTCGCCGGGCTGCCCGTGGTCGCGCTGCCGGGGGTGGGGACGGCCACCGCCCGGACCCTGTGCGAGTACGGGCTGGACACCCTCGGGCGGGTCGCCGTCGCACCGCCCGCCACGCTCCAGCGGCTCGTCGGGGCCAGGACCGCCCGTGAGCTGCGGGAGCGGGCCAACGGGGTGGACCGGGGGCGGGTCGTGCCGAACGCCGTCTCCCGGTCGGTGGCCGCCGAGCGGTCCTTCGGCAGGGACGAGCTGGACCCCGGCCGGCACCGGCGGGCGCTGCTGGCCGACGCCGAGGAACTGGGCGCCCGGCTGCGGGGGATGGAGCACGTCTGCCGCTCCCTGACGCTCACCGTGCGCTACGCCGACCGCTCCACCACGGTCCGCGGACGCACCCTCGCCGAGCCGACCGCGCACTCGGCCGATCTGACGAAGGCGGCGTACGGCATGTACGAGGCGCTCGGGCTCCAGCGGGCGCGGGTGCGGGCGCTCGCCCTGCGCGCCGAGGGGCTGACGCCGGCCGGGGAGGCCGCGCACCAGCTCACCTTCGACCCCGTGGACGAGAAGGTCCGCCGGATCGAGGAGGTCGCCGACCTGGCGCGGGCCAAGTTCGGACCCCGCGCGGTGATGCCCGGGACGCTCGCGGCCTGAGTTACCCGTGTTGCGGGAGTTTCTGGTGGGATTCGGCGGTCCTGTGCCGCCTCGTGACGGTTCCTCAGTGTGCGGGGGCTTCTGAGGGCGGATGGAACTTTTTACCGACGCGTAACTTCACAGTTGCACTACTCGTCCGTAACTTGACGAGTGAACAGCATCCCGTGATCCGGATCACAGGGTTAGGCCGTGCACCTTCTCCCTTGAGCCGCAAGGAGATCACACGATGCTGCCCTGGAAGCGAGCGCTCAGACCGCTCGCCGCGCTGGTCCTGGCCGCCGCGCTCGCCACCGTTCCCGCCGCCACCGCCCACGCCGCTCCCAGCAGTGGCTGGAACGACTACTCCTGCAAGCCCTCAGCCGCCCACCCGCGGCCCGTCGTCCTCGTCCACGGCACCCTCGGCAACTCCGTCACCAACTGGGTGTCACTCGCTCCGTACCTCAAGGAGCGCGGCTACTGCGTCTTCTCGCTCGACTACGGACAGCTTCCCGGCGTCCCCGTCTTCTACGGCCTCGGCCCGATCGACAAGTCGGCCGAGCAGCTCTCCGCCTTCGTCGACAAGGTGCTCACCGCCACCGGCGCCACCAAGGCCGACCTCGTCGGCCACTCCCAGGGCGGCATGATGCCCCGCTACTACCTGAAGTTCCTCGGCGGGTCCGCCAAGGTGAACGCGCTCGTCGGGATCGCCCCCAGCAACCACGGCACCGATCTGAGCGGCCTCACCAACCTGCTGCCGTACTTCCCCGGAGCCGAGGACCTCATCAAGTCCACCACGCCCGCACTGGCGGACCAGATCACCAACTCGGCCTTCATGACCAAGCTCAACGCGGGCGGCGACACCGTCCCCGGTGTGCACTACACCGTCATCGCCACCAAGTACGACGAGGTCGTCACCCCCTGGCGCACCCAGTACCTCTCCGGCTCCGACGTCCGCAACGTCCTCCTCCAGGACCTCTGCCCGCTCGACCTCTCCGAACACGTCGCGATCGGCATCTTCGACCGCATCGCCTACCACGAGGTCGCCAACGCCCTCGACCCGTCCCACGCCACGGCCACCACCTGCGCGTCCGCGTTCAGCTGAGGTGACTCGGGGCCCTGCCCGGCCTGAGCCGCCCGGCAGGGCCCCGCGTTCAGAGGGGTGTTCAGCGCGGGTTCCGGCCCGTCGCGCGCTGGCGCACCGAGAGGAACAGCGCGGCTGAACCGAGGGCCAGGGCGGTGGCGCCGCCGATGGCCGCGTACGAGGTGCCGGTGGGGGCGCCGGTCTCGGCCAGGGGGACCGAAGTGCCCTCCGGCTGAGGGGCGTTGGGGGCGGGGCTCACCGGCTTCGCCGAGGTGCTCGGGTCGTTGTCGCCATGGCCGTGGTGCTCCACCGTGGAGCGGTCGGCGCCGGCCGCGATCTGGCGCTCCGAGGGGGCGGAGACGGTGGGCGCGGGGGTGGTCCTCGCGGACTTGGTCACCTTGGCCGGACCGGCCGGGGCGGCCGCCGCCGCGCCGCCGAAGTCGACGTCCGAGCAGGAGTAGAAGGCCTCCGGGCTGTCCGAGCGCTGCCACACCGCGTACAGCAGGTGGCGGCCCGTGCGGGCGGGGAGCGTGCCGGAGAAGGTGTAGAAGCCGTCCGTGGCGACCGGATCGGTGGACTTCGCCACCGGGTCGGCCAGGTCCAGGTCGGACCAGGCCAGGGGCTTCGCCGGGTCGTAGCCGGGCTTGGTCGCGTAGACCTCGAAGGTGCCCTTGTGCGGGGCGGTCACCCGGTACTTGAAGGTGTACGAGCCGCTGTGCACGCCGGTGGCCGGCCAGTCGGCGCGCGCCAGGTCGAGGCCCTTGAACTCGTCGTTCCCCGCGCTGCACAGCTTGCCGTCGGGGATCAGCTCCTGGTGGCGGCCGCCCGCGTCGCCGATCCGGATGCCGTTCCAGTCGTACAGCGCCTGGGTGCCGCCCGCCGCCACGGCCGCCTGGCAGGCAGCCGACCCGGGGGACTCCGGGCCCTCCGCGAAGCACTGCGCGACCCGGCTGACCGGGTCGCCCATCGAACCGTGCGCGGACGCGGGCGCGCCGGCCAGCACGGTCAGGGTCAGCGGCGCCAGGCCGAGCGCGGCCGCGGTGGCGGCGGCCCGCAGCCGGGGCATGCGCCGCCCGCGCGGGGTCGAGGGCGTGGCGAACGGCATCGGAACTCCTCGGAACAGTGGGGCCGGCCGGCTGCCGGAAGGGAGCTGGTCCCGTGGGGGGACGGTCAGAAACTAGCCCCGCACGGCGACGGATCGACCCGCTCCGGCCCCCTTGAGGCGATCTTTATGGTCCGCTTAAGGCCGTGCTCAGACTGGGCTCAGGTCGCTACCGTGCCCGGCATGCACGAGCACCCCGAAGCCCCGGCCCGCGCCGCCACGGCCGCCGACGTGCCCGCCGTGCGCGCGGTCACCGACGCGGCCTACCGCCCCTACCTCGCGCGCATCGGTGTGGTGCCCCAGCCCATGGAGGCGGACCACATGGCCGACGTCGATGAGGGGTGTGTCTTCGTCACAGGAGAGCCCGTCACCGGACTCGTGGTCGTCCGCGCCCGCCCCGACCACCTCTTCCTCGACAGCATCGCCGTCCACCCGGACGCCCACGGCCGGGGCGTCGGCGGCCGGCTGCTGCGCTTCGTGGAGGCCCACGCCCGTGGGCTGGGGCTCCCCGAGATCCGGCTCTACACCAACGCCCTGATGTGGGAGAACCAGAAGATCTACTCCCGGTACGGCTACGAGTTGGTGGAACGCCGTGTCGACGGCCCCTACGACCGGCTCCACTACCGCAAGCCGCTGGACCGCTGACGGAACCTGATTGTCAGTGGTGGATGGCACGCTTGCCGGATGAGTGACGCGAGCGAGTGGACCGCCGGGGCGGACGTGGACTGGGACGCCCAGGCCGCCGTCTTCGACGACGAACCGGATCACGGCCTGCGGGCGCCCGAGACACGGGCCGCGTGGGCCGAAAGACTTCGCGGGTGGCTGCCCGGACCGCCCTCGGACGTGCTCGACCTCGGCTGCGGCACCGGAAGCCTCGCGCTGCTCGCCGCCGAACAGGGGCACCGGGTGACCGGCGTCGACGCCTCCCCGGCGATGGTCGAGCGGGCCCGCGCCAAGCTCGCCGGGCAGGACGCGCGGGTCCTGTGCGGGGACGCGGCCGTACCCCCGGTCGGGGAGGAGGGCTACGACGTGATCCTCGTCCGGCACGTGCTGTGGACGCTGCCCCGCCCCGCCGAGGTGCTGCGCCACTGGCGCACCCTGCTGCGCCCCGGTGGCCGGTTCGTGCTGGTGGAGGGCGTCTGGGGGAGCCTCTCCCCGGTAGGGACGCCCGTCGATGAGGTCACCGCCCTGCTGGCGCCCCTGGCCGGGCGGATACGGGTGGAGCCGCTGTCCGGCGACCCCCTGCTGTGGGGCAAGACCGTCACCGACGAGCGGTACGCGGTGCTGGCCGAGATCTGAGGCTCAGACCAGGCCCGTGAGACCCTCCGCGCGGGCCCGCACCTCCAGCTCGTCCAGCGCCCGCCGGGCGGCGGCCGCCGCCTCCGGGTCCCGCTCGGCCAGCCCGCTCGCGGCGAACTCGTCCTCGTCCAGCCGGAGTACGTCGTTGCCGTCGCCGGAGACCCAGAGGTCCAGGTCGAGGTCCTCCACCACGAGTTCGGCGCCGGACCGGACGGCGGGCCGGGTGATGTCGCAGTACCAGCCCTTCAGGGTGCCGTCCTGCGCCCGCACCTCCTTGACCGAGTACCAGCGGTCCCGCCAGTAGTGCTCGGTGAACACGTCGCCCGGTTCGAAGCGCACGAACCCGAAGTCCCGCACACCCTCACCCGCCCAGGGTGCGCGCACCGACACACGGGTGCCGTCGTCCGCGAGCAGCGCCGCCGGGTAACGGATCTTCGTACGCCCCGCCTTGACGAGGACAACTTCCAACTCGCCAGCTAGGTCAGCCGAGTTCGCGGACATACCGCACCTCCGTGGCGCAGAACTCGTAGCCGAGCCACTTGTTGATGGCGATCATCGGGCCGTTGCCCGCGTCGTTCCCGGTGAACGCCTCGGTGTGGCCGGCCGCGCGCGCCCGGTGCAGCGAGTGCAGCTTGGCGAGCTTGGCCAGGCCCCGGCCCCGGTAGGCGCGGGAGGTACCGGTCATGTCGGTGAAGTAGCGGGTGGCGCCGTCGGAGTAGGCCACGCTGAAGGCGACCGGACGGCCGTCCACCACCGCGACCACCGTCAGGCCGAGGTCCAGCAGCGGGTGCTCCCAGGTCTCCGCCAGCCACGCCTCGTAGTCGGAGTAGGTGATCGTGACCTCGCCGGGCTCGTCCGCCACGGTCTCGGCGTCCAGCTCGAACAGCGGGCGGGGGTCGGCCGCGAAGTCGGCGGCCGTGCGCAGCTCCACCCCGGAGGGGGTCTCCGGGAGCGGCGGGAGGGTGCCGTGCGCCAGGTCGAGGCGGAGGAAGCGGGCCGGGCGGCCGGCCCGGTAGCCGTGCCGTTCGGCGAAGCGCACGCTGGCGGGCTCGTCCAGCACCCAGGAGTACAGCCGGGTGGCGCCCAGCGACGCGAGGTACTCCTCGGCGGTGGCGACCAGCAGATGCCCCGCGCCCCGGCCGGTGCGCTCCGGGTGGACATGGACGTTGACGTACGCCTGTCCCGGCTCCGTGCTCTCGTGCGCGAGCGCCACCTGCGCCGTGCCGATCACCTCGCCGTCCTCCTCCGCGACCAGCGAGCGGAACTTCGCGTCCGGATGGCTCCGGGTCAGGACATGGCGTACCGACTCGGAGGTGAACAGGATGTAGGGCAGCGCCAGCCGTCGGACCCGGGCGAAGCCCTCGGTGTCGGCCGGCACGTCGGGGCGCAGGTCGCGCACGAGTACGGTCATGAGCAGGCACCGTACGGGCGGGACCGCCGGAGTGCCTCTCATTTTCCGCCCGGTGCGGGAGAATCGCCCTGTGAGCCTGAAGATCCACATCGATGACAGCGCGGCGCCGTACGAGCAGGTCCGGGCGCAGATCTCCGAGCAGGCGCGGGCGGGCGCGCTCCCGGCCGGGTACCGGCTGCCCACCGTGCGCGGCCTCGCGGAGTCCCTCGGCCTCGCCGTGAACACCGTCGCCAAGGCGTACCGCGCGCTGGAGGCGGACGGCGTGATCGAGACCCGCGGCCGCCACGGCACCTACATCGCAGCCCCCGCCGCCACCCGCGAGGCCAGCATCGCCGCACAGGCGTACGCGGAACGCGCCCGCCGCCTCGGCCTGGACCACGACACCGCCCTGGCCACCGTCCGCGACGCACTCCGCGCCGCCTACGGCACCGACTGACCGGCGCTCACCGCCGCGCCCAGGGCTCCGGTGTCCGCGTAACCTCCAGCCCCGCCCGGCGGGCCAGGCTGCCGAATTCGGCCGCGTCCTTGACCGCCGCGCCTCTCGGGTCGTTGTTGAAGTAGGCGTAGACGTCCTGGCCCTCCGGCCAGGTGCTGGCGATGCGGTCGACCCAGGACTGGAGTGCCTGGGTGCCATAGCGGGGCCAGGGCTTGGCGCGGCCGCGGTGGAAGCGGACGTACCCCCAGTCGGCTGTGCGCCACAGCGGACCGGCCGGGCGGCCCAGCTGGTCCGCCCAGCACAGGGCGGCCTTCCGCGCCTCGAGCACCTCGCGGGTCTGCGGGGTCCACCAGGAGTCGTGCCGTGGCTCGACCGCCACCCGGGTCTTCGCCGGGAAGCAGGCCAGGCAGGCGTCCAGCAGCGGGGGGTCCGCGCGCAGGGTCGGCGGGAGCTGGAGCAGCACCGGGCCCAGGTCCGCGCCCAGCCCCTCGGCGTGGCTCATCAGCCGGTGCACCGGCTCCTCGGGGTCCCGCAGCCGCTTGATGTGGGTCAGATAGCGGCTCGCCTTCACCGCCACCACGAACCCCTCGGGCAGCCGCTCCCGCCACGCCTCGAAGTTCTCGCGGGAGGGCAGCCGGTAGAACGCGTTGTTCAGCTCCACCGTGGCGAAGTGCTCCGCGTACTCCTCCAGCCACCGGCGCACCGGCACGCCCGCCGGGTACAGCACGCCCCGCCAGCTCTTGTACTGCCACCCCGACGTACCGACGAACAGGGTCATGGGTCCATCAAAACATCCGCGCGCGGGCCGGGCGGGCGGACGGACCGCGCCCACCGGAACGGCCCACCCCGGAATGCGGGCCCGCGCGGTTACAGGTACAGCCCCGCGTCCGCCCCGTCCCGCGCCCCCGGCACCGAGGTCGGTGCCGTGCCCCGGCGCAGCGCGTACAGCTCGGCCAGTGTCGAGCCGTCCCGGCCCAGCTCGTTCTGCAGCTCCGGGGCCTGGTCGCCGAGCCAGCTCACCGCCTCCGGGCGGGTCAGCGGGCCCACCTCGATCCGGGCCAGACAGCGGCCGGGCCGGACCACGGCCGGGTGCAGCCGCTCCAGGTCCTCGTTGGTCGTGACCCCCACCAGGACATTGCGGCCCTGGCCCAGCAGCCCGTCGGTCAGGTTCAGCAGCCGGGACAGCGCCTGGCCCGCGGTGTGCCGGGCCTCGCCCCGGATCAGCTCGTCGCAGTCCTCCAGCAGGAGCAGCCGCCAGCGGCCCTTGCCGGGGCCGTCCTCCTCGCCGATGGCGATGTCCATCAGATAGCCCACGTCGGAGAAGAGCCGCTCCGGGTCCAGTACGCAGTCCACCTGGCACCACTCCCGCCAGGACCGGGCCAGCGTGCGCAGCGCGGATGTCTTGCCGGTGCCCGGCGGCCCGTGCAGCAGCAGGAGCCGGCCCGCGATGTTCTCCGGCGTCGTCTTCATCAGCCGGTCCATCGCCAGGGCCACCGGCGCGGTGTAGTTGGACCGCACCTCCTCCCAGGTGCCGGCCGAGATCTGCCGGGTGGTGCGGTGCGGGCCGCGCCGGGGCGAGACGTACCAGAAGCCCATCGTCACGTTGTCCGGCTGCGGGGCCGGCTCGTCGGCCGCGCCGTCGGTGGCCCGGCCCAGGACCTCCTTGGCCAGCTCGGCCGTGGTCGCGGTCACCGTGACGTCCGCGCCCCGGTTCCAGCGGGAGACCAGCAGGGTCCATCCGTCGCCCTCCGCGAGGGTCGCGCTGCGGTCCTCGTCCCGCGCCATCCGCAGTACCCGGGCGCCGTCGGGCAGCAGGGTCGCCTCGGAACGGACGCGGTCGATGTTGGCCGCGTGCGCGTACGGCTGCTCACCCGTGGCGAAACGGCCGAGGAACAGCGCGTCGACGACGTCGGAGGGCGAGTCGGAGTCGTCCACGTTCAGCCGGATCGGCAGCGCGTCGTGCGGGTTCCGCGGGTTCACAGACATGCCGCCATGATCGGGCACCGGCGCACCGCGCGCACGGCAATTCCGCCGCTTGTCCCCAGGTGTTCCCAACTCACGCCCGACGCCGGGTTTCCGCCGTTACTGTGGAGCTGATGGGCAGTCATGGGTGGTACACGGGGGCACGGAGGTGGCGGCTCACCGCCCTGCTCGGCGTGTGCGTGACCGCGCTGGCCCTGCTGGTCACCCTCCTGAACACCTTCCCCGGACGCGGCGCCGACACAAGCGGCACCACCCGCGACGGCGACCGGCCGCACGGCACGCCCGCCGCCCCGTCCGGACCCGTACACCCCGATGTGGGCTGGGGTTTCACCCACACCCAGTACAGCGCCGACCAGGGCGGCGGGAGCGACCGCGTGGCCCGGCTGCTCAAGGGCGACGGGGGGCTCCCGCAGGACCAGGCCGTGATGGGCTGGGGCGCCGACAATCCCGAACCCGTGAAGGGGCGCTACGACTTCGGCGCTCTGGACCGCCGTATCGACTTCATCCGCGCCTCCGGCGGCACCCCCGTCATCACCCTGTGCTGTGCCCCCGACTGGATGAAGGGCGGCAAGGCCGGTGTCGGTGCCACCGACTGGAGCCAGGGCTCGCTGGAGCGGGCGCCCGACCCGGAGCACTACCGGGACTTCGCCGACCTCGCCGCCACCGTCGCCCGCCGCTACCCCGACGTACGGCACTTCGTCGTCTGGAACGAGTTCAAGGGGTTCTGGAACGAGACGAAGGGCCGCTGGGACCACGAGGGCTACACCAAGCTGTACAACCTGGTGCGGGCGGCGCTGAAGAAGGCCGACCCGGACAACCTCGTCGGCGGTCCCTACCTGCCCATGGACAGCGTCGACCCCCGCGCCTCCGAAGCCTCCGCCCGGGTGCGCGGACCCTGGGGCGCGATGGACCGACGCGTGCTGGACGCCTTCGACTACTGGAACGCCCACAAGTCCGGCGCCGACTTCGTCGTGGTCGACGGCTCCAGCTACACCAACGACGACGAGCTGCTCCCCGACGAGTTCGCCGCCACCGCCAAGTTCACGGCCGTGGGGGAGTGGGTGCGCGAGCGCACCCACGGCCTCCCGCTGTGGTGGGCCGAGTACTACGTGGAGCCCGCCGACTCCCGGGACCGGCGCGCGGGCTGGTCCGAGGACCGCCGGATCGCCGTGCACGCCGCCGGGCTGATCGCCATGGCCCGGGGCGGCGCCCAATCCGGCTTCTACTGGAACCCGGAGAGGAAGAGCGGCGCCGACTGCCCCGGCTGCCTGTGGACCCCGACCGGCGACAGCGGCGGCGGCCGCGAACTGCCCATGTACGGCCTGGTCTCCCGCTTCGGCAAGGCGTTCCCGCCCGGCACCCGGTACGCGAAGGTGTCCGTCGCCGCCGACGACCGCCCCAACCTCCGCGTCCTGGCGAGCCGGGACACCGTCCTGGTGGTGAACACCCTGGACCGCCCGGTCAGCGCCCGCGTCGACGGCAAGCGGTTCGAGATGCGCGGCTACGAGGTGAAGTGGCTCGACCGCTGAACCACTTCCCCCCCTCAGCTCATCGTGAGGAACCGCTGCACCAGCGAGGCCAGCACCACCGCCAGCAGCGGCAGCGCGAACCAGAACGCGCTCTGCGACCGCCGGAGCCGTCCCACGCTCGGCCGGCCCGCCACCCGGAGCACCTCGCGCCCGGCCAGCAGCAGGATCAGTACCCCGGCGGCGAGTGCGGCCACCACCGACCACGGTGTCCAGGTGATCTGCGGCCCGATCGGACCCGGGTCCGGCTCGGGCACCGCCGCAGACCCGCCGCCGCGCAGCGCGTACACGGTCGCGTCCCCGTTCACCAGCACCTTGGCCAGCTCGGCGCGGCCGTCCAGGGTCCGGGTCAGCCGGGACTCCCAGGACGCCGGGTAGCCCGCGTCCAGCTCCAGATAGCGGACCTGGCTCTCGTTGACGATCAGATACGAGTGGGGGCCCGCGTCCTTCAGCGACTTCACCAGCCCGGACACCAGCACCGGGTCGGGAGGGGCGAGCGTCGGCACATAGGTCACCCGCTCCATGTCCCGCGCGCCCCAGGCCAGCGCCGGCGTCACGTCGTTGACCGTGTCGGTGGTCAGCCACAGCAGCCGTACGGTCGGCTTGTCATGGGCGTAGACCCAGTTCATCGCCGCGACCTCGCCGGGCCGGGTCCGCTCGAACGGCTCGTTGCCCCAGCGGGCCACCAGGAAGCCGCCGATCAGCAGCAGCCCCGCGAGCAGCGCGGCCGGCGCCCCCAGGCTCATCCGCCGCCGCTCGTCCGCACCGGTACGCGGGAACAGTGCGAGCGCCCCCAGCAGGGCCGCGCCCGGCAGCGCGAACATGAAGACGCGCAGCGCCATCTCGCCGCCGTACGACTGCATGCCGAAGCCGAGGAACGGTACGAACGCGAGGACCAGCAGGGAGCGTTCGCGGTAGCCGTGCTCGCGCCGCCGCCACCAGCCCCAGCAGGCCAGCGCCAGCACCGAACCGGCCAGCAGCACCCGCGCGTACAGCACCAGCTTGTGGGTCGAACTCCCGCCCTCGATACGGCCGGAGACCGAGGTCGACACATTGCCGCCGACCCCGCCGAGACCGCCGAACAGCTCGTCGAAGTGCCCCGACCAGTACGGCTCCGCCATGAAGCCCACCCACACCGCCACCACCACCGCGAACAGCAGGGGCAGCCCGCGCAGTTCGCACCGGCGCAGCAGCACCAGGGCCGCGAGCACCCCGAGCATCACGAACGGGGTGAGCTGGTGGGCCGGGACGCAGGCCAGGAACAGGGCGATCAACACCAGCAGCAGCACGACCCGCTGGCGCCGGCCGGTGGGCTCCACCTCGGCCTCGCCGGGCCGGAACCGGGACCAGATCATGTGCGGGGCCCGGAACCACACCAGCAGGATCGCCACGAACACCAGGTACAGCAGATAGGTGAAGCCCTGCGGGGAGAAGTAGTCCTGCCCGACCCAGCCGCTCAGCGCGAACAGCCACACCCCGGCCCACCGGGCCCGCCAGCTCGCCCGTAGCGACCGGGTGAGCAGGAACATCGGGGCCAGGTACGCGAGTTGGATCGCCGTCGGCCACCAGCGGATCACCTCGGTGAAGTCCGACACTCCGCATGCCTCGGCGACGAACGCGGTGACCGCGAAGAAGCCCGGCCAGCTCCAGCGGGCGTCCAGGTCGGGCACGGTCGAACCGGTGCGGTCGATGTGGTCCAGGAAGCCCAGGTGCTGCCAGGCGGTGGGGAACCGGGGCGCGCTCTCGATCACGGCGGGCAGCGCGTGCAGCGAGAACACCGTGGCCACCAGGGTGAGCAGCAGCAGCGCCCGGTGTTCCCGGCGCAGCCTGAGCAGCACGGCGAACACCGTGACCAGCAGCGCGGCACCGGCCAGCGTCGGCAGCGGCAGCACCGAGACCAGGCCGAGGCCGCCCATCCGGTCCAGGCCGGCGTCGGTCAGGCGCAGCGCGGGGAGCCAGTAGAGAAGGAGTGCGGCGGTGAGGAGGCAGCCGAGGACCAGGCCGGTGCGGGTCGGGGAGCGCCGGGGCCGAGGCGGTGGAGGCTCGGCGGGGGCCCGCTTCTCGTCCGGAGGAGCGACCGGCGGGGCCACGTCGCAGGGCGCGTCCGCCTGCCCGGTCTCCTTGACCCAGGAGGGCGCCGGCCGGGTGGCCTCACGCGGCCCCAGATCGGCCAGGTCGCCGTCCGGGGCCGCGGTCACCGGGCCGGGCCGGATCACCTGCCACAGGCGCGGCGCGGCGACGGCCACGATCACCGCCAGGCTGCAGATCTCCGCGACGCCCGCGCCGGTCAGCCCCATCCGGGGCAGGAGCAGCAGCGTCAGGGCCAGCACCAGCACACACAACATCCCCTGGAGCCAGGCCAGTCCGGCCGTCCGGCTCTGTGCCCGGAGCACCGCGAAGTACGTCTCCATCACCACCCGCAGCACCGCGCCGACCGCGAACCAGCGCAGCAGCGGCGTCGCCGCGTCCGCGTACCCCGCGCCGAACACGCCGAGAATCCACGGAGCGCCGACGAAGAGGACGCCCGCGACCGGCAGCATGATCCGGGCCATCCGCTTCAGCGCCGCCCGCGTGTTGGCGGCCAGCCGCGCCGGGTCGTGGGAGCCCTCCACGGTGAGGGAGGCACCCATGTTGATGGCGAGCAGGTTGGTGGTGCCGCCGATGGTGGTGGTGATGTAGAAGTACGCGTTGTCCTCGGCGCTGACCTGCGACGCGATGATCACCGGGACGAGGTAGACCACCCCGAGCGAGAACAGCGAGCCGGTGTAGTCGCCGGCCAGGAACCGGCCGATCTCCCGCAGCGTCGGCGGGTGCGCCCGCCCCTCGGTCGCCGCCGTGTGCCGGGGCACCAGCCGCCGGAACACCAGCCAGCCCAGCGGGAGTACGGAGGTGGCGATGGCCGCGACCCAGGAGACGAACACCCCTGCGGTCGGTATCGCCACCGCGAACGCCACCAGCAGACCCAGCTTCACCGCCGAGAACACGGTGTTGCCCACCGGCACCCACGGCGCGCTGCGCAGCCCGGTCAGCACCCCGTCCTGCAGGGTCAGCACGTTCCAGGCGACGACCGCCGCGAGGAACCCGAGCCCGTTCACCGGCCCGTGCAGGAACCGGTACGACGGCCCCCACACGTCCAGCGTCAGCAGGAAGACCCCCGCCGCCACCGCCACCACCAGCGAACTTCCGGCGTAGATACGGAAGATCAGCCGCGCGGTGGCGCGTCCGGCGACCGGGATGAAGCGGGCCAGGGCACCGGTCAGGGTCACCGCGGTCAGCCCCGCGAGGAGCTTCATCGCGGCGATGGCGGCCGAGCCCTGCCCGACCGCCGACTCCGGGTAGTAGCGTGCCGCCGCCAGCCAGAAGCCGAGACCGAGGACGGCGGAGATGCCAGTGTTCAGCATCAGCGCGTAGGCGTTGCGGAACAGCGGATTGCCGCCGAACGCGCGGCCCAGCAGGGGCAGTCGCGGGCGGCTCCCCGGCGCGGAGACGGCCGGGGCGGCCTCTTGGGCGGTGGTCGTGTCAGACACGGGAGCGGATGGCCTTCCGGCAGACCTGGCGTGCTCTTCGCACGAGTGCGTATCCCTTGGTGAGCGCACGGTCCCTGGCGAAGTCCCGTGCGATGGACCGTCCTTCGAGCAGCCGCTCGAACTCGGCCACCCCCGTGCCGCGCCGCACGGTGACCCGGCGGAGCGCGTACGGGCCCTGCCGGCGCCGGGCCAGCGCGTTGCCGACCGCCAGCGCCTGGGTGTACCCGGCCGCCCGCACCGCCTGGCGGACACGGCGGCTGGAGTAACCGTAGGGGTAGGCGAACGACATCGGGCGGACGCCCAGTTCGTCGGTGAGGATGCCGGTGCTGTGCTCCAGCTCGGCGGCGAGCGCGGCGTCGTCCAACTGGTCGAGCTGCGGGTGGCTGTGGGTGTGGCCGCCGATCTCCACACCACTGTCGGCCAGTTCGCGCACCTGGTCCCAGTCGAGCATGGCGTCCAGGCCGCCCCCGGTGTCGTACGGACCCCTGAGCCAGCCGGTGGAGGCGAACAGCGTGGCCGGGAAGCCGTGCTTGGCGAGCACCGGCAGGGCGTGCCGGTGGACGCCCTCGTAGCCGTCGTCGAAGGTGATCAGCACCGGCCGGGCGGGCAGCGGGCGCCGGTGGCGCCAGTGCGCCGCGAGCGCGGCGGTGGTGAGCGGGGTCAGCCCCAGGTCGCCGATGAGCGCCAT
>NZ_WWKH01000793.1:0-4332 GCF_009865595.1 Streptomyces sp. SID1328
GGGCTCGCGCCGGCGCCGTCGGCCGCGCCGGGCAGCCGCAGAACCGCCGCGCGGGACCAGGAGAACTCCCAGCTCAGCAGCGAACGCGCGCTGAACTCGGCCAGCACCATCGTGCGCAGCGAGTCACCCAGCGCGGGCCGCACGAACTGGCGGAACGCCCGCCCCTTCGCCGCGGCCGCCTCCTCGGACAGCGGCAGCCGCTCGGCCACCCGCCACAGCCGGCCCCCGTCGACGGCGTCGAGCACGTCCGTCAGGGTCGCGGGGCGCCCGTTGTACGCGCTCAGCGCGCGGTGCAGCGGGGTCTGCGCGGTGGTGATGCCCTTCGCCATGGCGACGTTCAGCAGTTCCGGCCAGTCGGCGGTGCGCCGGAAGCCGAGCGCGTCCGCGGTCAGGACGGCTTCCTCCAGTGCGTTCAGGGTGTGCTCGGGGTCGGTGAGCAGGGCCAGCGCCGGGCCGTCGCCCTCGGGGCCGCGTCCGTCGGCGGGCAGTGCCTCGACACGGCGTACCCGCTCGGCCATCGGCGGGTGGGAGTCGTACCGGGACTCCGGCTCCTCGGGCAGCCCGGCGCGCAGCTTCTCCAGCTCACCCGCGCGGGCCGTCAGCAACGCGCCGAAGCCGCCGAAGAACTGACCGCGCGGCGGCAGCGTCCGGGCGGGCAGGCCGAGGGTGGCGTACGAGTCGAGGTAGAAGCCGTGGGCCGCCGAGAGGACCGGGATCTCGCGCAGCGCGGAGGCGGTGGCGTCGCGGCCGGCGATCCGGGCGGCGGCCAGGTCGGCGGCGAACTCCTGCCCGCGCGCGGTGCTCAGCGAGGCCCGCAGATAGACCCTGGCGTACCAGGTGTAGAGCCGCGCCATCCCCCGGTACAGCGCGCCGGTGTGCCGGGTGTCCACCTCGCGGGCCTTCTTGCCCTTGGCGATCCGCTTGGCGGCGGTCCGCTCCTGGCGCTCGCGCTCGTCGGCCACCTTGCCGTCGGCGGTGGCGTGGAACTGCTCGACGACCCGGCTGATCTGCGCCCGGCCGCGCACCACGATCGCCGAGAGCCGGGTGTCGCCGGCGGTGAAGTGCCCGTACTCGTGTCCCAGGACGGCACGCAACTGGGCCTCGCTCAGCCCGGTCAGCAGCGGCACGCCGAGGGTGAGGGTGCGCGGTCCGGGGCGCAGGCCGAGCAGCTTGGCGTCCTCGCGCACCGAGGCGTTCACATCGGGGGTGAGCAGGATGCGGGCCGGGGCGTGGGTGCCGCTCGCGTCGGCCACCTCGCGCACCAGCGCCCACAGCCGGGGTTCGTCCGTCTCGGCGGCCTCGACGGCGGCCGGGTCCTCGGCCGCCGGGACGCGCAGCATGAACATGCCGCGTACGACGGGGACGGCGAGCAGCACCGTGACGATGAGGATCTTGACGGCCCCGATGCCGTGCAGCCCCCAGTGGTACAGGGCGAGGTCGACACCGGCCAGCGCCGCCAGCAGGGCGAGGCTGATCAGATAGAAGCCGGACAGCAGGACGAGGGCGCGCAGCGCGCGCAGGGTTGCGCCCATCGGAAAAGATCCCCCCACAGGAAACCGGGCGAGCCGGAGCAAGACGAACGAGGCGCACACCGCCGTACGGTGCCGCCGCCCGAGTGTGGGGGTCTCGGGGCCGGGCAAAGCAGGGGCAGGGCCCAGGGCAAGCGGAGTATGCCCCACCGCAGGTCAGCGGGGCAATACCTGTTCTTCGGGGTGCCCGGTCGGCCCGGTGGCCGGTGTCAGCCCGGCAGGGTCGCCGGGTTGCCGCCGTTGGCCTCGTAGCCCGCGACCGCCAGGGCCCGGTAGACCGCGAACGCCTCGGCCGGGTCCTCGGAGAGGCTCCACGGCAGGGCACCGACGTGGCCGTCCACGTGCACCAGCTGGTCCATGGCCTCGGCCCAGCGCTCGGCCCGCACCAGGAAGAACACCAGCAGATGCCGTACGTGCGCGAGCATCGGGTCGTCCGGCCGGGCGGAGTGCACCGCGTGCAGCGCGCCGTGTATCGCCCTGACCACGACCTCGCTGCGGTAGAACCCCGCGACCAGGTTCACCTCCGGCAGATGCTCGAAGACCGCGAACAGCGGCAGCGCGGCCAGCAGGGACCCCTCAGGGGCACGGGCGGCGGCGGCCTCGGCGAAGGCGTACGCCTCCTCGCGCGAGCCGTGCCACTTCTCGCAGGTGTAGTGCAGCGCGGCCAGGTGGGCGCCCATGTGGTGCGGGGCGAGGCCGAGGATCTTCCCCCACAGCTCGTCGAACTCCGGCCGCGACCAGCCAAGGCCGCGCGCCACGGACAGCATCACGAGGTGCGGCACCGGGTCGCCGGGAGCGGCGAGCGCGGCCCGCTCACACGCGTCGCGCGCCTCCTCCATGATGATCCGGAAGTCGTCCGTGCCCGGCACCGAGGTCCGCCACGCCTGCTGCGCCAGGAACTCGGCGTGCACCGCGGCACCGCCCGCGTCCTTGGGCTGCTCGGCCCGCCACACCCGCAGCCACTGGCCGCCCGGCGTCTCGTGCACCCCGCCCGGCCGCTCGCGCAGCTCCAGCGAGGCCGCCCCGGCGAACGCCTGCACCCGCTGCCAGCGCAGCTCGCCCTCCGTCTCCGTACCCGCGAGGAGCTGGGCGGCGGCGCGGTAGTCACCGGTGCGGCCGACCAGGTCCAGCACGTCCAGCAGGTCCTGGTCCGGGCCCGGCATCCGCACGTCCAGCTCCTCCTGGCGCAGGAAGCCGTACCGCTCGGGGTCGGCGGCGTCCGGGTGGTCCGGATGCACACGCTCGATCCCGCCGCGCCCGCGCCGGATCAGCGGGAGCAGCGCGAAGGCCAGCAGGGCCAGCGCCAGGAGCAGCCAGAGAGTCGCCATGCGTCAAGCGAACCAGATCCCGCCGGCACTTGGCCAACCCCTCCAGCGAGCCTGTGGAAAACTCCCGCCGGCCCCCGCTCCGAGCCCGGCGTCCGTCATCATCCCCGCGAGCGCATTACGCTCGGTGCACATGAGCGACAGGCACATCAGCGAGCACTTCGAGACTCTGGCGATCCACGCGGGCAACACCGCCGATCCCCTCACCGGCGCGGTCGTCCCGCCCATCTACCAGGTCTCGACCTACAAGCAGGACGGCGTGGGCGGACTGCGCGGCGGTTACGAGTACAGCCGCAGCGCCAACCCGACCAGGACGGCGCTGGAGGAGAACCTCGCGGCGCTGGAGGGCGGCCGCCGCGGTTTCGCGTTCGCCTCCGGCCTCGCCGCCGAGGACACCCTGCTGCGCACGCTGCTCAGCCCCGGCGACCACGTGGTCATCCCGAACGACGCCTACGGCGGCACCTTCCGGCTCTTCGCCAAGGTCGCCTCCCGCTGGGGCGTGGAGTGGTCCGTCGCCGACACCAGCGACCCGGCCGCCGTGCGCGCCGCGATGACCCCGCGCACCAAGGCCGTCTGGGTGGAGACCCCCTCCAACCCGCTGCTCGGCATCACCGACATCGCCGCCGTGGCCCAGGTCGCGCACGCCGGCGGGGCGAAGCTGGTCGTGGACAACACCTTCGCCACCCCCTACCTCCAGCAGCCGCTGGCGCTCGGCGCGGACGTCGTCGTGCACTCGCTGACCAAGTACATGGGCGGCCACTCCGACGTGGTCGGCGGTGCGCTGATCGTCGCCGACGAGGGGCTGGGCGAGGAGATCGGCTTCCACCAGAACTCTATGGGCGGCGTCGCCGGACCGTTCGACTCCTGGCTGGTGCTGCGCGGCACCAAGACCCTCGCGGTGCGCATGGACCGGCACAGCGAGAACGCCACGAAGGTCGCCGACATGCTGTCCCGGCACCCGCGCGTGAGCAGCGTGCTCTACCCGGGCCTGCCCGAGCACCCCGGCCACGAGGTCGCCGCCAAGCAGATGCGGGCGTTCGGCGGCATGATCTCCTTCCGGGTCACCGACGGCGAGGAGGCGGCCGTCTCGGTGTGCGACCGCACCCAGATCTTCACCCTCGGTGAGTCCCTGGGCGGCGTGGAGTCCCTCATCGAGCACCCCGGCCGGATGACGCACGCCTCCGTCGCCGGTTCGCTGCTGGAGGTCCCCTCCGACCTGGTCCGTCTCTCCGTCGGCATCGAGAACGCGGACGACCTGGTCGAGGACCTCAAGCAGGCGCTGGACAAGTAAGCGCCGTTCCGGCCTACCAGCCGGACACGGGCGGGGTCGTCAGCGACGGCGGCTCCGCCCACGGCCTGGTCAGCGCGGCCCAGGTGAGGAAGGCGGCCGCCGCCGCGCACAGCACCAGCCACAGCAGCCGCCGCCCGGCCCGCCGCAGCCGCAGCAGCCGGGCCCCCCGGCGCACCGCCTCGCCGGG
>NZ_WWKH01000080.1:0-17471 GCF_009865595.1 Streptomyces sp. SID1328
AGCCAGCCCAGCTTCCACTTGTGCCAGCCGAGCAGGTCGTTGTTGGCCCCCCAGTCCTCGCTCATGATGTCCCAGTGCCCGACCGCGCTGCCCCCCTCCTGCGTGTACAGGTCCGGCAGCCCGAAGGTGTGGCCGTTCTCGTGCGGCAGCACCCGGTACCCCGTGTCCGCGTACGCGCCCGAGCCGTCGTCCTGGCGGGAGTAGACGAAGGAGGCGTTGGCGACCGGGGTGCCGTCGGCCACCGGGGCCTCGCCGTTGCCGGCGAAGGTCACGGAGAGGACGGTGTCCAGGGCCGAGGGGCCGGCGTTCGGGGTGACCAGCACGTTCAGCAGGTCGTACGAGCGGAAGTCCACGTCCGGGTCGGCGGTGGAGACGATGTCCCGTACCAGCTGCCGGTAGCCGGGGTCGAAGGGTGCGCCGCGCTCTATGCCGTAGTCCTTGAACGGCTTCGGCATCCGCAGCCAGGAGGTGATCGGGGTCTCGGCGCGGTAGTCGAGCCGGCCGTACGACGCCTTGGCGAACCACTCCTCGGTCTTGGGGAAGAACTCGTGGAAGCGGTCCATCGCCTTGCCCTCGCCGGGGGTGTCCGGGAAGTCGACCATCAGGGTCAGGGCGTGGACGGTGCCGGTGGAGCGGGAGTAGCCGGTGGAGGTGGGGAAGCCCTCGGTCATCTGGACCTCGGCCGCTGCCTGGATCATGCAGGGGGCCAGGGCGGCGGTGCGTATCAGCCCGTTCGGCCCGGCGGGGGTGCGCGCCGTGAGCTGCCCGGACCCCGCCGAGGTGCTGACCGCGAAGGTCAGCACGGTCACCGAGGCGAGGGCGGCAACGCGGCGCGGGCGTATCCGGCGCGGGTGTATGGGGCGGCGGGGCGACTGCGGCTGCATGCACGGACCTCCCGCTCGACGGCAGCCCCCGTGATCCGGCTGCGCCCTTGGGCTCACCCTGGGTCGCCGCGGGCGCGGTCGCGCGCTGGGAGAGACCGAACGTGGGATTTCGGCAGGAGCAGGGGTGAATCGCCTGCGGTTGAGGGTGGACGGACCGGTTGAACGGGCATCGGCGACGCCCGGATACAGATGTGATCCAGGTCACACCCTGGCAGGGAAATAACCGGGGAGGGCTTCCCCGTTTGGACCTGTGTCCGCGCGAAACGGGGAGCTTCTCCCCGGATCACCGGACGATCAGAGTCCGTTCATCCCGACCCGTACAGATGGGGAGCCCACCGTGTCCGCCGTGCGCACCGCACCCTCCGCCCGCAGGGCGTCGCCCCGGCCCCGTGCCGACGCGCTCCGCAACCGGGAGCGGATCATCACCGCCGCACGGGAGATGCTGGTCGAGCACGGCCCCCAGGTGCCGCTGGACGAGATCGCCCGCCGCGCGGGCGTCGGCAACGCCACCCTGTACCGCAACTTCCCCGACCGGGACGCCCTGGTCCGGGAGGTCCTGTGCTCCGTCATGGACCGCACGGCCGAGGCCGCCAAGTGCGCCCTGGCCGAGACGGGCGACGCCTTCGCCGCGCTGGAGCGCTTCGCGCACGCCGCCGCCGAGGAGCGGATCAGCGCGCTGTGCCCGATGGTCTCCAGCACCTTCGACCGCAACCACCCCGACCTGGAGGCGGCGCGGGAACGGGTGGAGGCACTGATCGCCGAGGTCATGGACCGCGCCAAGGCGGCCGGACAGCTCCGTACCGACGTCGGTGTGGGTGACCTGATGGTCGCCGCCGCCCAGCTCAGCCGGCCCCCGGCCGGCACCGCCTGCTTCGACGCCGACCGGTTCGTCCACCGGCACCTGCAACTCTTCCTCGACGGGCTGCGGGCCCCGGCCCGCTCCGTCCTGCCCGGCACGGCCGTGACCATGGAGGATCTCCGCCAGGCCTGACCCGACCGACCCGACCGACCACAACCTACGACTCCGCCGGGCCCGCGCCCCGGAATCACCTGATAGCCACCCGGCCGCCAACGAGGGCGAGCCGGTGGGGCCCCGCACGCCCTGTGCGCGTACGAGACGCCGTACGACCGTGCCCCGCATGCCCGATACGTCCGACCGAAGTCCCGAACGGGGTACCCCCATGTCCGAAGCAGTCACCAAGCCGCCGCTGGCCACCGCGCCCGCGGGCGACGCCAACCGCTGGAAGGCGCTCGTCTTCATCGCGCTGGCCCAGCTCATGGTCGTCCTCGACGCCACCATCGTGAACATCGCGCTGCCCTCCGCCCAGCAGGACCTCGGCATATCCGACGGCAACCGGCAGTGGGTCGTCACCGCCTACGCCCTCGCCTTCGGCGGTCTGCTGCTGTTCGGCGGCCGCATCGCCGACCTGTGGGGCCGCAAGCGCGCCTTCCTGCTCGGTCTCGCCGGCTTCGCCGCGGCCTCCGCGCTCGGCGGCGCCGCCACCACCGGTGGGATGATGTTCGGTGCCCGCGCCCTCCAGGGTGTCTTCGGCGCCCTGCTCGCCCCGGCCGCGCTCTCCCTGCTGGCCGTGATGTTCACCGACGCCAAGGAGCGCGCCAAGGCGTTCGGCATCTACGGCGCCATCGCGGGCGGCGGCGGTGCCGTCGGCCTGATCCTCGGCGGTTTCCTCACCGAGTACCTCGACTGGCGCTGGACCTTCTTCGTCAACGTGCCGTTCGCCATCGTCGCCGCGGCCGGTGCCTGGTTCGTGATCCGGGAGCCCGAGGGCGGCCGCAACCGCTCCCCGCTCGACATCCCCGGCGTGGTTCTCTCCACGCTCGGCCTGGTCTCCCTGGTGTACGGCTTCACCCGTGCCGAGTCCGACGGCTGGAGCGACGCGGTCACCATCTCGATGTTCGTCGCCTCCGTGGTGCTGCTGCTGGCGTTCGTCCTGGTCGAGCAGCGGGTCAAGGCGCCGCTGCTGCCGCTGCGCGTGGTCGCCGACCGCAGCCGGGGCGGTATCTACCTCTCCCTCGGCCTCGCCATCATCGGCATGTTCGGCCTGTTCCTCTTCCTGACCTACTACCTCCAGGTCGTGAAGGGCTACTCCCCGGTCAAGACCGGCTTCGCGTTCCTGCCGATGGTCGCGGGCATGATCACCGGCTCCACCCAGATCGGCGCCCGTCTGATGATCCGGGTCCCCGCCCGGCTGCTGATGGGCCCCGGCTTCGCGCTCGCCGCGCTCGGCATGCTGCTGCTGACCCAGCTGGAGATCGGCTCCTCCTACGCGGCGCTGCTGCTGCCCGCCATGGTGCTGCTCGGCCTCGGCATGGGTACGGCGTTCATGCCGGCGATGTCGCTGGCGACCCAGGGCGTCGAGCCCCGGGACGCGGGCGTCGCCTCCGCCATGGTGAACACCTCGCAGCAGGTCGGCGGCGCGATCGGCACCGCCCTGCTGAACACCATCGCCGCGTCCGCGACCACCTCGTACATCAAGGACCACATCGCGTCCGCGAGCGCGGTGCCGCAGCAGCAGCTGGTCAAGCTGCAGGGCATGGTGCACGGGTACAGCACGGCCATCTGGTTCGCCGTCGGCATCCTGGCGGTCGCCTCGCTGATCGCGTTCACCATGGTCAACGCGGGCAAGCCGGGCGCGGTCAAGATGGCCTCCGGTGACGGTGCCGAGGACGAGATCCCGGTGCCGGTGGTCGCCCACTAGCACCGGCCCCCGGCGGGAATCAGCGGAGCCAGGGCAGGTCCGCACCCGCCTCGCTCGGCTGAAGGCCCTCGGCGACGATCTCCATGATCTCGCCGAGGGCCTTCTGCTGCGCGGGGCTCAGCCGGTCGAACAGCGCCTGCCGTACGGCGGTGACATGGCCGGGCGCGGTACGGCGCAGCACCTCGGCGCCCTCCTCGGTGAGCACCGCGAACTGGCCGCGCTTGTCCGAGGGGCAGTCCTCGCGGCGCACCCAGCCGCTCCTCTCCAGCCGGGCGATCGCGTGCGAGAGCCGGGAGCGGGTGATCTTCGACTGCCGGGCCAGCTCGGTCATCCGCAGTCTGCGGCGCGGAGCCTCGGCGAGGCCGACCAGCAGGCCGTAGTAGACGTGCGGCATGCCCGCGTCGCGCTGGAGCTGCCGGTCGAGGTGGTCCTCCAGCAGCGTGGTCGCGTGCAGATACGCCCGCCAGACGCGCTGCTCCTCGTCGCTGAGCCAGCGGTGACCGGTTGCCGGCGCCGCTGCCGGGGTGGATGCCGAGTTCATGTCTCCCACTGTACGAGCCGCCTTCTTGAAACTTGAACTAGTCGGGCGTAGTCTGGCCGAGTAATGCTTGAGAGTTAAAGCAAAGTTGCGCCCCGTCGTGGGAGGACCCCGTCATGCACCACACCGCCGAGCCGTCCGCTCCCGACCGCATGCCCGCCCTCTACCTCAGTCATGGCGCCCCGCCGCTCGCCGACGACCCCGTCTGGCCCGGCCAGCTCGCCGCCTGGGCGGACGGCCTGCCCCGCCCCAAGGCGATCCTGATGGTCTCCGCCCACTGGGAGGAGGCCCCCCTCGCCCTCGGCGCCACCCACACCGCCCCGCTGGTCTACGACTTCTGGGGCTTCCCCGAGCGCTACTACCGCGTACGCTACGACGCCCCCGGCGCCCCCGAACTGGCCGAATCCGTACGCAAGCTGCTGCGTGCCCCCGGCACCCCCGTCCAGGACATCCCGGACCGGGGGCTGGACCACGGTGCCTACGTCCCGCTCGTCGAGATGTTCCCCGAGGCCGACATCCCGGTCCTCCAGATCTCCCTGCCGACCCTGGACCCGGCCCGGCTGATGGACCTCGGCCGCAAGCTCGCGCCGCTGCGTGACGAGGGTGTCCTGATCGTCGGCTCCGGCTTCTTCACCCACAACCTGGCCGCGCTCCGGCACGCCGGCGTGCCGGGCTGGTCCGCCGAGTTCGACGACTGGGGCCGGGCCGCGCTGGACGCCGGTGACTGGGACGCGCTGCTGGACTTCGAGACCAAGGCCCCGGCCGGAAAGCTTGCCCACCCGCGGACCGAACATTTCGCGCCACTGTTCGTCACGCTCGGCGCGGCCGGCGCCGACGCGCACCGGTCGGTGATCGACGGATTCTGGATGGGGCTGGCCAAGCGTTCAGTGCAGTTCGGCTGAAACCGCGCCGGTGGCTCAGCCGGACTTGAGGTCCTTCTGGTACCAGGCCACGTCCCAGTAGCGGCCGAACTTGCGGCCGACCTCGCCGAACGTGCCCAGGTGCCGGAAGCCGAAGCGCTCGTGCAGCCGGGTCGACGCCTCGTTCGGCTGGGTGATGCCGGCGAAGGCGCGGTGCACGTCCTCCCCGTCCAGCGCGGCGAAGAGGGCGTCGTAGAGCAGGGTGCCCACGCCCCGGCCGGTCGCGTCCGGGGCCAGATAGACCGAGGTCTCCACCGAGGGGGTGTACGCGGCCTTGGGGCGGTGGGGGCCCGACGTGGCGTAGCCGAGGACGCGACGGGAATCGGTGTCCGTGGCAACCAGGAGGCGGTGCGGGCCGTCTTCCGGGTGGGAGAGCAGCCACGGGCGGCGCTCCAGAGGGGTGAAGGGGGCCAGGTCGAATGTGATGGCCGTCTCAGTCACATAGTGGTTGTACAGCGCGGTCAGAGCGTCGAGATCGGCCTCGGTTCCGGGCCTGACCTGCACTTCCGTACCGCTCGGCACCATGTGCACCCCCTCTGTGGGCCGACAGGGTACTGCATGATCAGAAAAATCGGGGGGTGGGTTGGGAATTCTGTCCGGATTCCAGTCGTTGTTTCCCACGGATGCAGGGCACCCGAGGAGAGTCCCGAGGGAGGGTCCGGAGTGCCGAGCGTTCGCCAGGACCACCTGCCCGCCACCACCGCAAGGGAGCACGCATGGCAACCCGCGCCGTCGCCCGTCGTAAGTCCGCCAATGGGGGCACCTCCCAGGCTCCGGGCTCTGGGGGACAGACGGCAGACTCGGCAAACAGCGTCCGCGTGCGCGGCGGCGAGATCGCCGACCGCGACCTGGTCGGTATGTACCTCGACGAGATCGCGCGTACGCCCCTGCTCGACGCCGCCAAGGAAGTCGAGCTGTCCCAGACGATCGAGGCGGGCGTGTTCGCGCGCCAGGTCCTCGACGGCCAGGAGGAGACCGGCGCCCAGGCGTCCCGCGAGGAGCTCGAGGAGCTGTTCGAGGCGGGCGAGCGGGCCAAGGACGTCTTCATCCGCTCCAACCTCCGCCTGGTCGTGGCCGTCGCCCGGCGCTACCCGCGCAGCGGCCTGCCCCTGCTCGACCTGATCCAGGAGGGGAACGCGGGCCTGGTGCGCGCGGTCGAGAAGTTCGACTACCGCAAGGGCTTCAAGTTCTCCACGTACGCGACCTGGTGGATTCGCCAGGCCATCACCCGCTCGATCGCCGACCAGTCCCGCACCATCCGGCTCCCCGTCCACCTGGTGGAGGAGCTGGGCCGCATCCGCCGGGTGCAGCGCGAGTTCAACCGGGAGCACGGCCGGGACCCGGAGCCCGCGGAGATCGCCGCGGAGCTGGGCTCCACGCCGGAGCGCGTCACCGACGTGCTCGACTGGTCCCGTGACCCGGTCTCGCTGAACATGTCGGTGGACGACCAGGGCGAGACCCAGTTCGGCGACCTGCTGGAGGACACCTCCGCGGTCTCGCCCGAGCAGTCGGTGCTCAGCCTGCTGCGCCGCGAGGAGCTGGACGACCTGATCGGCCGCCTGGACGAGCGCACCGCCTCGATCATCAAGATGCGGTACGGCATCGAGGACGGCCGCGAGCGGACCCTCACCGAGGTCGGCAAGGAGCACGGACTGACCCGCGAGCGCATCCGGCAGATAGAGAAGCACGCTCTGCTGGAGCTGAAGAAGCTCGCCCACGACACGGGGTTCGACGCGGCGGCGTAGGACCCCGGGGGGTGGGGGCACGCGCGGGGTGGCGGAATGCGGTGCCAACATGGCGCGGTCCCGTCGCTTCAACGCCTCCGGGCGCGGGAACAACCCTTGCGGGCACCGGAGTCCAGGCTCCGGGGGCCGCACTCCCACCGAGTACCGCGCGGCGTCCCCACCGCCACGTAAGGCCCGCCCTCCGGGGCGGGCCCATGGACCAGTTCCGACGTCATCCCCCCCGGCGTCGGGACTTCCCGCCGGGCTCCGGCGCCACCCCCCCCGGCGCCGGAGCCCGGCTTTTTTCCGCCTGGGTGAGTTTCTGGCCGCGCGCCGGGAGGCGGGCACGGGAAAGCGGGCCACCCCGCACCTGAACCACGGGGTGACCCGCCGAATGGCAGATTCTGCCACAGGGGCATAGCCTGCCGAGGTGAGCACCCCCCGTACCACCCGTAACACCGGCAACACCGGCACCACCGCCCGAAGGCGTTCGTACCCGGCCTCTCCGGCGGCCTCCCTGACCGAGCGCCGCAAGGCAGAGACCCGTATGGAGATCGCCCGCGCCGCCGCGACCCTCTTCGTCCGGCAGGGCCTGCGGGCCACCCGCGCCGAGGACATCGCCCACGCGGCGGGCATCGCACCGCGCACCTTCTACCGCTACTTCGCCTCCAAGGAAGAGGCGGTGGCGCCGCTGTACGCGGCCGGCGCCCAGCTCTGGACCGAGTCCGTCCGCGCGGCCCCGGCCCACCTCACCCTGCCCGAGGCCCTCCGGCACGCCGTCGACCGCACCCTCGCCCCCGGTGTCGGCGTTTCCGCGTCCGCCTGGGAGTGGGCCCGCACCCTGATCCGCATGGCCCACACCAGCCCCGCCCTCGGCAAGGTCTGGGCGGAGGTCTGCCAGGCGTCGGAGACGGAACTCGCCGAGGTGCTGGCCGCGCGGCTGACGCCCGCCGAGGACGACGCCGACAACGTTGCCGAGGCCGCCACCCCCCACCTCCGCTTCGCCGCGGCCGTCGCGGGCGCGGCCGTACGGGTCGCCGTGGAGACCTGGGCCCTCACCGAGGCCCCGCCCACCGGCCCGGCGGGCCCGGCCGCCCTGGCCCTGGGCAACCTGGTGGCCCTGGGCGACTTCGCCTGGGAAGCGCCTCAGGGCTGAGGAACGGCGCGGAGCAGCCGTGACCCCAACTCCCTCACCGCCTCGGCCAGTACGTCCGGACTCCGCACCGTGAACTCGTGCCCCGTCATCGCCAGCCGGACCGCCAGCCACTCCACCGGGTCGCCGGTGGTGCCGTGCAGGAGGCAGTGGTCCGGGCCGTCCGGTTCGGGGGCGCCGAACCAGTGGGGGACGCGGGCCGCGATCCGCTCGGCCGGGGCGGCGAAGCGGACGGTGAACTCCCAGGTGTCGTTGCGCCGTTGGATCGAGCGGCGCAAGTACTCCGCCGCGTCGCCGGAGGGCAGTTCGCGCGGAGTGAAGCGGGCGCCGGTGGCGAACGGGTCGCCGACCCGGTCCACCCGGAAGGTGCGCCAGTCCTCGCGGTCGAGGTCGTAGGCGACGAGGTACCAGCGCCGTCCGGTGGACACCAGCCGGTACGGCTCGGTCAGCCGGCGCGACTCGCTGCCGTCCCCGGCGCGGTAGGCGAAGCGGAGCCGCTCGTGGCCGGCGATCGTGGACGCCATCACGGTCAGCGTCTCCGGTGCGATGGTCGGGCCGTCGCCGCTGGTCAGCGGGGTGGTCGCGGCCTGGAGGGTGGCCACCTGGCGGCGCAGCCGGGCCGGGAGCACCTGCTCCAGCTTGGCCAGCGCCCGCACCGACGCCTCGTCCACCCCCTCCACCGCGTGCCCGGCACCCGCCCGCAGACCGACCGCGATGGCGACGGCCTCCTCGTCGTCCAGCACCAGCGGCGGCATCGCCTTGCCCGCCACCAGCCGGTAGCCGCCCTCCGCGCCCTTGCTGGCCTGCACCGGATAGCCCAGCTCCCGCAGCCGGTCGATGTCGCGCCGGACCGTACGCCGGGAGACCCCGAGCCGGCCCGCCAGCTCGCCGCCGGGCCATTCGCGCGGGGTCTGGAGGAGGGACAGGAGCGTCAGCAGCCGAGCCGGGGTGTCCGTCGTCATGCGTCCGAGCATGCCGCACATCTAGGACACGTCCTGTCCTACTGGGTCACTAGCGTGGCGTACATGACCTCAACGGAACAGACCTCCGGCGCGGACCGGCGCCGCTGGATCGCGCTCGCCATCGTGATGACCGCCGCCTTCATGGACCTCGTCGACGTGACGATCGTGAACATAGCCATCCCCTCCATCCAGCGGGACGAGGGCGCCTCGTTCAGCCAGATCCAGTGGATCACCGCAGGGTACGCGCTGGCGTTCGCGGCCGGTCTGATCACCGGCGGGCGGCTCGGTGACATCCACGGCCGCAGGCGGCTGTTCCTGCTCGGCGTCAGCGGCTTCACCCTCGCCTCGGCGCTGTGCGGCTTCGCGGTCGACCCGGCGATGCTGGTCACGGCCCGCATCCTGCAGGGCGGCATGGCCGCGATGATGGTCCCGCAGGTCCTCTCCATCGTGCACGCCACCTTCCCCGCCCATGAACGCGGCAAGGTCTTCGGGCTGTTCGGCGGTGTCGTCGGCCTCGGCGCGGTCTCCGGTCCGCTGCTCGGCGCCCTGCTGACCGAGTGGAACCTGTTCGGGCTGGAGTGGCGGCCCATCTTCCTGATCAACCTGCCCGTCGGCATCGCCGCCGTGCTGCTCGGCCGCCGCTTCATCTCCGAGTCCCGCGCACCCCGCGCCCTCAAGCTGGACCTCGTCGGCGTCGCCCTGGTCACCCTGGGCCTGCTGATGCTGCTCTACCCCCTCACCCGGGGCCGCGAGCTGGGCTGGCCGCTCTGGGGCCACCTGCTGATGGCGGGCTCGCTCCCGGTCTTCGCCGCGCTGGTCGCCTACGAGCGGCGCAAGGCGGCCCGCGACGGCTCCCCGCTGGTCGAGCTGTCCCTGTTCCGCGTGCGCAGCTTCGCCGCCGGGATCGCCGTACAGACCGTCTTCGGGGTCGCGCTCGGCGTCTTCTTCCTGGTCTGGACGCTGTACATGCAGATCGGCCTCGGCTGGAGCGTGCTGCGCGCCGGGCTGACCGGGGTGCCCTTCTCGCTGGCGGTGTCGACGGCGGCCGCGCTGTCCGTGCAGTTCCTCGTGCCGCGCTTCGGGCGCAAGGTGCTCCAGGCCGGCGCCCTGACGATGGGCCTCGGCGTGCTCCTCTACATCTGGGAGTCCGACCGGTACGGCCTCGCCATCGCCTCCTGGCAGATGGCGCTCCCGCTGGTCGTGATGGGCGCCGGGATGGGCCTGATCGTGGCTCCGCTGACCGACGCGGTGCTCTCCGAGGTGCCGCGCGAGCACGCCGGATCGGCCTCCGGCCTGATCAACACCGTGCAGCAGATGGGCAACGCGCTCGGGCTCGGCCTGGTGTCGGTCGTCTTCTTCGGGCAGATCGCGGACCGGCTCGCCCCGGCGCGGGTCGGTCCGGCCTTCGTGGGCGCCTTCCAGCACGCGCTGTGGTGGGTGGCCGGGGTCATGGGCGTGATCTTCCTGCTGATGTCGGCGCTGCCGAAGCGGCCCGCGCAGCACGTGGAGGGCGCGAGTGAGCCCGCTGAGGAGCGGGAGCTGGTGAAGGTCTGAGCGTGTCCGGGTCCGCCTGCTGAAGTTCCGTTCATGTCCGAATGAAGCCCGAAGCTGTTTACTTCTCGGACTCTCGGGCGTAGCCTCGCAGTGAAACCACACGTTCGGGCATGAGCCGGGACGGTGGGCCGAGGTTCGGAGGCAGGCGGACATGTACGCACCGGAGCGTCAGCAGGAGATCCTCCGGCTCGCCCGTGACGGCGGCCGGGTGGACGTGCTGTCGCTGGCCGAGGTGTTCCAGGTCACGGCGGAGACCATCCGCCGTGACCTGAAGGCCCTCGACCGCGCGGGCCTGGTCCGCCGGGTGCACGGCGGCGCCATCCCGGCCGGCCGCCTCGACTTCGAGCCCGACCTCAGCGAGCGCGAGTCCACCGCCGCCGACGAGAAGGACCGCATCGCCAAGGCGGCCCTCGCGGAACTCCCCGTC
This sequence comes from Streptomyces sp. SID1328, assembly GCF_009865595.1. NCBI lineage: Bacteria > Bacillati > Actinomycetota > Actinomycetes > Kitasatosporales > Streptomycetaceae > Streptomyces > Streptomyces sp. SID1328. Next base: position 10,883 of record NZ_WWKH01000080.1, read on the forward strand.
GACGGCACGGTGATCCTCGACGCGGGCACCACCGTGGCCCGGCTGGCCGCCGCCATCCCGCTGGAGGCGACGCTCACCGCCGTCACCCACAGCCTGCCGATCGCCGCCCGCCTCGCCGACCACCCCGGCCTCCAGCTCCACCTGGTCGGCGGCCGCGTCCGCACCCGCACCCGCGCCGCCGTCGACGCCTGGGCCCTGCGCGCCTACGGCGAGATCCGCGCCGACGTGGCCTTCATCGCCGCCAACGGCTTCTCAGCCGAGCACGGTCTGACCACCCCCGACCTCGCCGAGGCCGCCGTCAAGCGCGCGGCCGTGGCCGCCGCCCGCCGGGTGGTCCTGCTCGCGGACTCCGCCAAGCACGGCCAGGAGCACTTCGCCCGCTTCGGCGACCTGAGCGACGTGGATCTGCTGATCACCGACAGCGGGCTCAGCCCCGAAGACGCGGCCGTCATCGAGCGCGGCGGCACGGAAGTGGTACGCGCATGATCCTCACCGTCACCCCCAACCCGTCCCTGGACCGCACCTACGAGGTCCCCGTCCTGGAGCGCGGCGAGGTCATCCGCGCCTCCGGCGAGCGCATGGACCCCGGCGGCAAGGGCGTCAACGTCTCCCGCGCGGTCGCCGCCGCCGGCAGGCGCACCCTCGCCGTACTGCCCCTCGGCGGCGCGCCCGGCGCCCTGATCGCCGAGCTGCTCGACGCCCAGGGCATCGAGGTCGCCCCCGTGCCGGTCACCGGGGCCACCCGGTCCAACGTCGCGCTCGCGGAGGCGGACGGCGTCCTGACGAAGATCAACGCGCCGGGTCCGGAGCTGACCCCGGCCGAGGAGGAATCGCTCCTCGACGCCGTGCGCACGCACTCGGCCGACGCCCTCTGGATCGCCTGCTGCGGCAGCCTCCCGCTGGGTCTCGCGCCCTCCTGGTACGCCGATGTGGTCGCCCGTGCTCACTCCGGCGGCGCCCGCATCGCCCTGGACACCTCGGGACCGGCCCTGCTCCAGGCGCTGCGGGCCCGGCCCGACGTGGTCAAGCCCAACGCCGAGGAACTGTCCGCCGCCGTCGGCCGCCCGCTGGTCACCGTGGGCGACGCGGTGAAGGCGGCCGAGGAACTGCGGACGATGGGCGCCCGCGCGGTGCTGGCCAGCCTGGGCGCCGACGGGCAACTGCTGGTGGACGGCAAGGGCACCTGGTTCGGCACCGCCCGCGTGGCCGCCGTCCGCAGCAATGTCGGTGCGGGGGACTCCTCGCTCGCCGGGTTCCTGATCGCCGGAGGGAGCGGGCCGGAGGCCCTCGCCTCCGCGGTGGCACACGGGGCCGCGGCCGTGCAGTTGCCGGGCAGCGTGATGCCGACGCCCGCCGATCTGGACCCTGCCTCGGTCACCGTCACGTCGGACGTGCCGGTCGACCTCGTGCTGACGGAGCCGGTGTCATGAGAGCCGGTGTCGGGAACGGCCCGTTCCGGTGGTCCGCTGTCCCCTGTCCCCACCCCCACGTCCCCATCCACGGTGCGCCCACCCCACACAGCAGGGCGATACGCGAGCAAAGGAGCCCGCGATGAGCGAGATGATCACCGCGGACCTGGTCGACCTCGACCTGTCCGCCGAGAGCAAGGAAGCGGCGGCGCGTGCCCTCGCCGAGCGCATGGTGGCGAAGGGGCGGGTGACCGACCTGGACGGTTTCCTCGCCGACGTGGCCGCCCGTGAGGCCCAGATGCCGACCGGTCTCGACGGCGGCATCGGCATCCCGCACTGCCGCAGCGAGTACGTCACCGAGCCGACGCTCGCCTTCGGGCGCAGCTCGGCCGGGATCGACTTCGGCGCGGCGGACGGCCCGGCCGACCTGATCTTCCTGATCGCGGCCCCGGCCGGGGCGGACGACGCCCACCTCACGATCCTCTCCTCGCTGGCCCGGCAGCTCATGAACGCCGAGTTCACGGACGCGCTGCGAGGGGTGTCCGACGCGGAGACCGCGGCGGCGCTGGTGCGGGGGGACGTGACTCCGGCCGAGGCTGCCGAGGGTGCGGCCGCCTCCGGCGCGGGGGCCGAGAAGGACACCGCCGCGGCGCCGACGGCGGCCTCCGCCGGCGCCGCGGCGGGCAGTACGAGCCCGGAGACCCCCGAGGCCGAGGTCACGGAAGCGCGCCCGTTCCGCATCGTCGCCGTCACCTCCTGCCCCACCGGCATCGCCCACACCTACATGGCCGCCGAGTCGCTGGAGAACGCCGGCCGGGAGGCGGGCGTCGAGGTGACCGTCGAGACGCAGGGCTCGGCGGGGTTCACCCGGCTCGACCCGGCGGTGATCGCGGCGGCGGACGGCGTGGTCTTCGCCCACGACGTGCCGGTGCGCGAGAAGGACCGCTTCGCCGGCAAGCCCACGGTGGACGTCGGGGTGAAGGCGGGCATCAACCGCCCCGCCGAACTCATCTCCGAGGTCCGCGCCAAGGCGGAACGCGGCGAGAAGACCGCCCCCGCCGGTGCGGCCACCACCCCCGTGGAGCGGGCGGGCGACTCCACCGAGGGCTACGGCACCAAGCTCCGCAAGTGGCTGATGTCCGGCGTCAGTTACATGGTGCCCTTCGTCGCGGCGGGCGGTCTGCTCATCGCCCTGGGCTTCGCCATCGGCGGCTGGACGGTGAACAAGGCGCCCTCCGTCATGGACCACTTCGTGTGGACCCAGTCCGACAGCTGGGGCGCGCTGCTGTTCCAGATCGGCGGCATGGCGTTCAACTTCCTGATCCCGGTGCTCGCCGGGTACATCGCCTACGGCATGGCCGACCGGCCCGGCCTCGTCCCCGGCTTCGTCGGCGGCGCGATCTCGCTCAGCATCAACGCGGGTTTCCTCGGCGGCCTCGCGGCCGGTCTGATCGCCGGTGGTGTGGTGCTGGCGATCCAGCGGGTGCACATACCGGCGGCCATGCGCGGCATCATGCCGGTGGTGGTGATCCCGCTGATCTCCTCGGCGGTCGTCGGGTTCCTGATGTTCGTGGTGATCGGCAAGCCCATCGCCGCCGCCCAGAAGGGCATGACCGACTGGCTCAACGGTCTCACCGGCACCAACGCCGTCCTGCTCGGCGCCCTCCTCGGCCTGATGATGTGCTTCGACCTGGGCGGCCCGGTCAACAAGGTGGCCTACACCTTCGCCACCGCCGGGATCGCCGTCGCCGGCCCCAGTGACTCCGCGATGAAGATCATGGCCGCGGTGATGGCCGCCGGTATGGTCCCGCCGCTGGCGATGGCCCTGGCCACCACCGTGCGCGGCAAGCTCTTCACCCCGGCCGAGCGCGAGAACGGCAAGGCCGCCTGGGTGCTGGGCGCCTCCTTCATCACCGAGGGCGCGATCCCCTTCGCCGCGGCCGACCCGCTGCGGGTCATCCCGTCCGCGATGGCGGGCGGCGCGGTCACCGGCGCGCTGTCGATGATGTTCGACGCCACGCTGCGCGCCCCGCACGGCGGCATCTTCGTGGTCCCGCTGATCGGCAACCCGTTCCTCTACCTCCTCGCCATCGCCGCGGGCGTCTGCGTCAGTACCGCCCTGGTGGTCGTCCTCAAGGGCACGCGCAAGCCGGCCCAGGGCACCCCGGCCGCCGGTTCGGCGGAAGGCGCGGCGGCGGGGGAGAAGGGGAGCGAGCAGCCGGTGGCCGCCTGAGCATCCTCCGGTCCCGTCCCCACGGTCGCGTCCCCCCGGCGAACTCGCCGGGGGGACGCGGTGCGTCGGGGGCCGTCAGCCGTGCCGGGCCGTCAGCTGTGCCGGGCCGCGCGGTGCTCCATGGCCTCGCGGGCCGCCTCCGGGGTGGTGTACACCTCGCACATGTGACGGCCGTCGGGGGTCGCGGTGTGCTCGACCTCCCACAGCGAGACCTCCCGCCCGTCCCGCAGCAGGAACGCGTGCTCGTACAGCGCGAAGCTCACCCCGGCCCGCGCGGTCCGGCCGGGACGGCCGAACGCCTGGGTGATCTCGTGCGCCTCCGCCGTGGCCAGCAGCGCCGCCAGCTCCTCGCCGGGACGGTCCGGGTTCTCCGCCCGGCGCAGCAACCTGCGGGCGTGGTCGGGGGAGTTGTCCGCCACGTACGCGTGCCGGGGCTGGGGCACGGCACCCAGCTCGGTCAGCACCGGCAGCTCGAAGTCCGAGGTGTCGTACGGCAGCGCCAGCCGGGCCGTGGCGGTCTGCAGCTCCTCCTCGTCGAGGTACACCTCGTGCTGGGCCTCCTCGCCCGGCGCGGTGTTGTGCGCCAGCTCCCAGAGGGTGACCGCGGAGCCGTCCGCGAGCAGCCAGGTGTGCCGGTACGTCTCGCGGTGCAGGCCCGCGCTGTGGTGCGCGGAGTGCAGCGAGCTGTCGTGCGCCAGCGCGCAGTCCAGCTCTCTTATCACCTCGTCGGGCAGCTCGAACGAGTTCAGGGCGCGGCCGAGGAGTCGCGCGAGGTGCTCCTCCGGAGACTCGGGCGACTGGGCGGACTCGTACTCCGCCGTCTCGTACGGAACGCTCAAGGTGTCTCCCGGCGTCGCTGCATGTCACCTGGTGGGTGCATACCGTAGCCCCTCGGTCGGACATCGTGACCGGGAACCGAAAAACGTACTGGGGTAAACGCCGGGCACGGCCGAAGAGTTCCCGATCGGCGACCGAAATGCCGTGCGCGCCAAGGCTTTTCCGCCCCCTTGCGCCTCTTCCTCCCCTACCTCCCCTGCCTCGCCCCCGGTACACCCCCCTCAGGCGACACCGGCCGCGCGCGGCGTCTCCGTGCGGTAGGAGCTGCCCAGTTCCGGGCCCAGGCCGAAGTAGTGGCGGAAGTTGTAGATCAGCGGGCTCCAGGCGGCGGGGTCTATGTGGTGGGTGCCGGGGATCAGCAGGCCGGGAGCCGCGTGGACCTTCAGGACCGTCGTCTCGACGATGACGCAGTCGCCGGAGAGGTCGGGGCGGATGCGTTCGGCGCGGGCCTCCAGGTGGAGGGGGCACTCGGCCGCGCGGGGTGGGCGGACGGTGTGGGAGGGCTCTTCGCGCAGGCCCGCCGCGGCGAACTTGGCCGGTTCGAAGCGGCAGCCGGCCGCCTTCGTCGGGGGGACCGGGTCGCGGCCGGTCAGGGGGGCCAGGCGCTCCACCGCGGGCCACTGGTGCGGGGCGGGGAGATTGATGACCAGGTCGGGGCGGGCGAGGAGGTTGCGGGCGGTCTGGCCCTCGCGGCCCAGGCCGAGGACGACCGTGCGGCCGAGCGCCCACGCCGAGGACATGGGGGCGAGGTTGAAGGTGCCGTCCTCGTTCTCCGTGGACAGCAGCACCACCGGGGTGCCGAAGTAGAGGATGCTCGGCTCGATCGCCGTATGACTGCTCATGAGGGCGAGCCTAGGAACGGGTTCGTTCGGCGGGCGCCGAAGTGTGCCGGGCGGCGGACCGTACCCTGGAGGCATGAGTGACGCTCCCGCACCCGAGCCGCGCGACCCGAAGGCCGCGCTCGTCTTCGACGACCCGCTGAACCAGCAGTCCTCGGACGACACCGACCGGGGGTGGGGCGAGCGTCCGGCCGGCGACAGCGCCGCCGACCTCAGGCGCTTCCTCGACGAGAAGCCGCCCCACCACCTCTGAACGGTACGGAGGACTCCCGCTAGCGCACGTCCGGGCCGGCCGGGCGCTGCTGCTTGACCACACCGTCCACGGTGCCCGTGCGCTGGGCGATCAGCAGGTCGCGGATGTCCTGGAGGACCTCCAGCTCGGTCACGGGGATCGGCTCCGGCTCGGTCTTGCCCGTGCGGGCCTGCTTGCGGGCCTCCTGCCGGGCCAGGTACTTCGACATCGGCATCACCATCAGGAAGTACACGACCGCGGCGGTGATCAGGAAGCTGAGCGCCGCACCGGCCACCGAACCCCACATGATCGGCACGCCGCTCTCGACGGTGCCGTCCGCCGCGACCTTGCAGGGGTCCTTCAGGCACGAGCTGTAGTGGTCCAGGTTCTTGGTGCCGATCGCCCCGACCAGCGGGTTGATGATGCCCTTCACCACCGAGTTCACGATGTTGGTGAAGGCGGCACCGATGACCACCGCGACCGCCAGATCGATGACGTTGCCGCGCATCAAGAAGGCTTTGAAGCCGTCCAGAATGCTCGCCGCTTCCTTCTTCGCGTTCACCTCGGTGAGTCTCCTCGTCGTGTGCACAGGCTGGGGAACAGAGCGCTCCGCAACCTACGTCAAGGTGCGGCCGCCCTGTCCAATCCCGCCGCTCGATCGAACGACACGACCGCGCGCTTTTGGAGATGCCGCCGCCACGGCTCACCACAGCGTCACCGCCAGCCTGGCCATGGGATTCGCCCCCACCAGCCGAGCCGCCGTGGCACGAGGAACCGCCAGGACGACCAGCGCCCCCTCCGTGACGCTTCCCTCACCCGGGGTGCGCTCCAGCGGCTCCGGCAGCCGGACCACCCGGGCCCCGCGCGCCAGCACCCGAGCCGACCCGCCCCCCGCCGACATCGACCGCTCCTCCGCCGCGACCACGTCCACCCGGTCACCGGGACGCAGCAGCCGCACCGTGGCCGCGTCGGCGATGCGCACCGGCGCCCGCACCAGCTCACCCGGCCCGCGCCCCCGTACCGGATCGGCGGCCGGATG
>NZ_WWKH01000794.1:0-4198 GCF_009865595.1 Streptomyces sp. SID1328
GGACGACCTTGAAGGCGGCCGGGTCGGCGGTGGCGGGCGGCACGCGGGGCGCGGCCGGGGCGGTGTCGGGGGCGGCGGTGGTCATGGTGGGTTCCGTCGCTTCTCAGGCGTGCTCGGGCGGGCTGATCCGCGAGCTGTCGATGGCGGAGCCGGTGGTGCCCCACTTCTTGAGGATGCGGTCGTAAGTGCCGTTCTTGATCAGCTCGTTGACGGCGGCCTGGAACGCCCTGGTCAGCTTCGAGCCCTTCTTGAAGGCGAAGCCGACGTCGAGGCGGTGGTACTCGCCGAGGAACGCGGTGTGCGCGGCGGGCTGGGCGGCCTGGTAGCGCAGGCCGTTGATGGTCGACATGATCACGTCGATACGGCCCTGCTGGAGGGCGGTGATCGTCGCCCCGTTCTCCGAGTACACCTTCACCTCGTACGGCTTCTTGCCGGCCTTGGCGCACACCCCCTTCTGTGCGGCGAGGGTGGCCTCGAAGGTCGTGCCGGCGTTGATGCCGACGGTGCGGCCGCAGAGCTGGGTCAGGTCGGTGATCTTCTTGCCGAAGGAGGTGTCGCCCTGCTTCACGGCGAAGCCCTGGCCGTCGTCGATGTAGGTGACGAAGTCGATGGTCTTCAGCCGCTCGGTGGTGACGCCGAAGTTGCCGGTGCCCACGTCGTACTTGCCGCTGCCGAGGGCGGGGAGGATGGTCTCGAAGGAGGCGTCCTGCCGCTCCAGCCTGATCCCGAGCACCTTGCCGACGGCCGACGCGATGTCGATGTCCTGGCCCTGGGGTGTGCGGGAGCCGTTCGGGTAGTAAGCGGAGGGTGGCGCGCCGACCGAGCTGCCGATGCGCAGGGTGCCCGCGGAGCGTACGTCGGCGGGCAGCAGGGCGGCGGCCGAGTCGACCTTGTGGACGGCGGCCACGGGGTCGGCGGTCGGTGCGGGCGACCCGCCGGCGGCGGTCGCCTCGGCGGGGTCGCCGGAGCCGCACCCGGTCAGGGCCAGCAGGGGCAGGAGCGCGGCGGCGGCCATGAGCGGGCGCGTGCGGCCGGGGATGCCGGGGAGCTTCACTGGGCGGTGGCCTTTCCGGTGCGGAGGTGTTTCTCGAAGGGCAGCGGGCCGATGGACTCCGGGTCGGCCTCGGTGTCGAAGAGCGGTCGGTAGCCGGTGTTCAGGTACAGGGCGCGGGCCTCGGGCTGGCGGGGTCCGGTGGTGAGGTAGATCCGCCGGTAGCCACGGGCGCGCGCCTCGCGTTCCAGCTCGGCGACGACCTCGCGGGCCAGGCCCCGGCGGCGGTGACCGGAGTGGGTCCAGATCCGCTTCAGCTCGGCGGTGGCCGCGTCGTACCGGCGGAAGGCGCCGCCCGCGACGGGTTCGCCGCCCTCGATGATCAGCAGCAGGACACCGCCGTGCGGCGCGGTGAACTCCTCGTCGGGATAGCGGGCGAGTTCGGCGTGCGCGTCCTTGCCGTAGCGGGCGGAGTACTCCTCGCCGAGTTCGCGCAGCAGGGGCCGTACGCGCGGGTCGGAGACGGCCACGTGGACGATGGACCGTGCGGAGAGGGCGGGCAGGCTCACTCGCCCACCGCCGTGAGCGGGCCGGTGCCGGCCGCGCGGGCGGCGTCCCGCTTGGCGACCTCCTCGCGGACGATCGGGATGACATGGCGGCCGAAGTCGATGGCGTCGCCGAGCAGGTCGTAGCCGCGCGCGGAGAGGATGTCGACGCCGAGGTCGTAGTAGTCGAGCAGGGCCTGGGCGACCGTCTCCGGGGTGCCGACCAGGGCATTGGAGTTGCCCGCGCCACCGGTCGCGGCGGCGGTCGGGGTCCACAGGGCGCGGTCGTAGCGCTCGCCCGCCTCGGCGATGGCGATCAGGCGCTGCGAACCGGCGTTCTCGGGGGCGCCGCTGCGGTGATGGCGGACGAGGCCCGCCTCGCGGCGCTGCTTGATCGCACCGACCGTGCGGTGTGCCTTCTCCCAGGCCAGCTCCTCGGTGGGGGCGATGATCGGTCGGAAGGCGACCTGGATGCGGGGCACGTCGGTGCGGCCGGCCTCGCGGGCGGCGGCCTTGACCTTCTCGATCTGCGCGGCGGTCTCGGCCAGCGGTTCGCCCCACAGGCAGTAGATGTCGGCCTCGGCGCCGCCGGCGGCGTAGGCGGCGGCCGAGGAGCCGCCGAACGAGACTCCGGGGCGCGGCTGTTGGACGGGGAAGACGTCGCTGACGAAGTCGTGGAACCGGTAGTGCTCGCCCTCGTGGTCGAACGCCTCGTGGGTGGTCCAGATCTTCTTGACGATCCCGATGTACTCGCGGGTGCGGGCGTAGCGTTCGTCCTTGGTGAGGGTGTCGCCCTCGCGGCCCTGTTCGTGGTCGTTGCCACCGGTGATGAAGTGGACGGTGAGCCGGCCGTCGCTGATCTGGTCCAGGGTGGCGAAGGTCTTGGCGGCGAAGGTGGGGTACGAGACGTTGGGCCGGTGGGCGAGCAGGAGCTGCAGCCGGTCGGTGCGGGCGGCGATGTACGCGGCGGCGGGCGCGGGGTCCGGGGAGCCGGAACCATAGGCGAACAGCACCCGGTCCCAGCCGTGGTCCTCGTGGGCCCGGGCGAGGCGGAGGGTGTAGTCCCTGTCGAAGGCCGCGCCCGAGCGCGGGGTGGTTTCGGAGCCGTCGTTGGTCGCGGCTATGCCGAGGAACTCCACTGGCATGAGTGAGCCTTTCCGGCGAGAAAGCGCAGGCGTGCAGGACTGAACGGCCCTGCGCACAAACAAAGTTGATGAAGCGTCAGAACAGTGCGTCAGAAATGCGGCGTGACGACGACGGGCGTCGGGTGAAAGAGAGACGGTGCGGCGGCAGCGCGCGGAAGGGTGGGCATCGGCCCGCGCCGGGGTTGCGCCGGCGGAGGGAAAGGGCCGGTCAGACGGCCCGCTGCCGAGTCAGGCGCAACACGAGGACGACCACACTCGACCGAAGTCGATGTGATCGCGCGTGACCAAGCGCTGCTGGGCATCCATGCGGTCAATTGAGCAGCGCATCTCGCTTTTCGTCAACCCGTGACCGCATGCCGGACCACAACCGACGCCGTGTCCGGTGTGGTTGCCACAGCTGTGGTTGACAGACATGTGCGGTACACCCATACGATCGACGGCGGACGGGCCTGCCACGCGGCGGGCTCAGCCGGTCGCGTTGAGGGACGCGGCACGTGACGACGCAGGCCACCGGCCGCACCGTACGTGAGTACGTGTGCCACCGGACGGTCGCCCACGTCCGCACCTCCCTCCCCGGAGCGTTAACCGATGGCCACGCCTTCCGATGTCACCTCTCCTTCCTTGCTGAAGCCCCCCGCGGCCGCGCCGCCCTCCGACGGCACCGAGCTGCCCCGGATCGTGCCGCGCCGGCACCTCGGCCGCTGGATCGCCGCGGCCGTCGCACTGCTGGTCCTGGCCATGGTGCTCAACTCCGTGGTGCGCAACGACGCCTTCCAGTGGCAGGTGGTGGGGCAGTACTTCACCACCGCCGCCGTGCTGGACGGGCTGCTGCTCACCCTGTGGCTGACGGCCGCCGTGATGGTGCTGGCGTTCCTGCTCGGCACCGGCATCGCGGTGCTCCGCCTCTCCGCCAACCCCGTACTGCGCACCCTGAGCTGGGGCTATGTGTGGATCTTCCGCTCGACGCCGCTGCTGGTGCAGTTGCTGTTCTGGTTCAACATCGGCGCGCTGTACCCGACCCTCGGCGTCGGCGTCCCGTTCGGCCCCGAGTTCGTCACGGTCAAGACGGTGAACCTGCTCGGGCCGACCCTCACCGCGCTGATCGGCCTCACCCTGCACGAGACGGCGTACGCGGCCGAGGTGATCCGGGGCGGCATCCTCTCCGTGGACGCCGGGCAGACCGAGGCGGCGCAGGCGCTGGGCCTCGGCAGATGGCGCACCCTGCGCCGGATCGTCGTCCCGCAGGCGATGCGCTCCATCGTGCCGACGGCCGGGAACATGCTGATCGGCACCTTGAAGGGCACCAGCATCGTCAGCGTGCTGGCCGTGCACGACCTGCTGTTCTCCGTCCAGCTGATCTACAACCGGACCTACCAGGTCATCCCGCTGCTGCTGGTGGCCACCGTCTGGTACATCGCGGTGACGTCGGTGCTCAGTGTGGGCCAGTACCACGTCGAGCGGTACTACGGCCGGGGCGCCGCCCGCGCCCTGGCGCCCAGTCCGCTCGCCCGGCTCGG
>NZ_WWKH01000795.1:0-4014 GCF_009865595.1 Streptomyces sp. SID1328
CAGGGCGTGCAGCAGCCCGGCCGCTTTGGCGCGGGTCTCGGCGGCTTCCGCGCGCGGGGAGGAGTGGCGTACGAGGGTGGCGCCGACCGCGAGCCGCAGCCTGCCGTCGGCGGCGATGTCGGCGGTGCGGATCAGGATGGCGGAGTCCAGCGAACGCCCGCCGCCCGGCTCGCGGCTGATCAGCGCGGCGACGCCGCTGTAGTAGCCGCGCCCCTGGGGCTCGTGGCGCTGGATGACACGGGCCGCGCTCTCCACCGGGCTGCCGGTGACGGTGGGCGCGAACAGGGTCTCGCGGAGGATGTCACGCAGGTCGCGGTGGGTGCGGCCCTCGATGAAGTACTCGGTGTGGGCGAGCCGGGCCATCTCCTTGAGCCGGGGTCCGGTGACCCGGACGCCGGGCTCGCAGACGCGGGACATCATCTTCAGTTCCTCGTCCAGCACCATGTACAGCTCGTCGGTCTCCTTGCGGTCCTGAAGGAACGCGGTGAGACCGGCCAGGTCGGCGCCGCCGTCCGGGTAGCGGTAGGTGCCGCTGATGGGGTTCATCACGGCGTGACCCTGGCGCACCGAGATATGCCGTTCCGGGGTGGCGCCGACGAAGGCACGCCCGCCGACATGGATGACGAAGGTCCAGTAGGCGCTGTGCTCGACCGCGGTCAGCCGGCGGAAGACGGCCAGCGCGGTGTGCGGGGTGTAGCCGTCGAGGTCGGCGAGCAGGGTGCGGCGCAGCACGAAGTTGGCGCCCTCGCCGGTGCCGATCTCGTCGGCGACGACCCGCCGGACCTTCTCGGCGTACTCGTCGTCGGACAGGTCGAAGCGGTGGCCGCTCATGCCGACCGGGGTGTCGGGCAGCCGCTCCAGCACGTCCGCGAGGGGCAGCTCGGCCTGCTCGGTGACGGTCAGTGCGATCAGGGGCGAGCCGTCGTCGGGGGCGGCGAAGTCCCGTTCTGCCAGCTGGCGGTAGGGCACCAGGACGAGAGTCTCGTGGCCCGGAGTGTCCCTGCCCTCCGGCAGCGGCAGTCCGGCGAGCGTGGCCGGGTGGGAGACCTCGCCCAGCAGGACGTCGACGGTGCCGGGGGTGCCGCTCTCCGGCCGGTGCAGCAGGGCGAAGTCCTGGTCGCCGGGCGCGGCGAGCAGGCGGTCCAGGAGGTCGCTGGGCGGGCTCACCGGAACACCTCCGCGCTGGGCAGGACCACCCCGCAGCGCTCGGCCACGTAGTCCAGGGCGAGGCGGTGCCGTTCGGCGGAGAAGTCGGCGACGGCGTCGGCGGCGAGGAAGACCTGGATGTCGTTGGTGAACGCCTCGACGGCCGTGGCGAGCACGCCGATGTGGGCGTAGACCCCGCAGAGCACGAGCTGGTCGCGTCCGGCGGCGCGCAGCCGGCGCAACAGGCCGGAGCGGTGGAAGGCGCTGTACCGGTATTTGGTCAGCATCCAGTCGCCGGGCTCGGGGGCGAGTTCGGGCACCACCTCGCGGTCCTCGGGCGCGGTACGCATGCCCGGACCCCAGAAGTCCTTGAGCAGTCCCCGGTCCTCGTCGGTCATGCCGCCCGGCTGCGCGGTGTAGGCCACCGGCACCGCGAGGCTCACGGCGCGTTTGCGCAACCGGGCGGCGTTGTCGACGAGTTCGGAGCGCAGCGGGTCGGGGACGGAACGCAGGAAGAAGTGCTGCATGTCGTGGATCAGCAGCGTGGCCCGCTGCGGGTCCGGCGTCCAGTGGGCCGTGTTCGCCGGGAGGCTGTCCGCCGCCGGCAGGGCGTAGGGCGCGATACGGGGTATGCCGACCACCAGTCGGCTCCTTTCGGGGCGGGAGGGATACGGGCCTGCCGGGGCGCGGCGGGGCTCAGCGCAGGGTGTGCGCCCAGCCGGTGACCATGCGCAGCGCCTGGTCGGGGTTGAGCCGGGGGTCGCAGAACGTGGTGTGCCGGTCCCCCACGCTGCCGAGCTGGGAGACGTCGGCGGCGCACTCGGTGACGTCGTCCGGGGTGGTCTCCAGGTGGAGGCCGCCGTTGACGCCACCGCTCTCGGCCAGGGCGGTGCCGAAGCCCTCGATCTCGGCGAGCATCGCGTCCACCAGGCGGGTCTTGTGTCCGGCGGGGCTGGTGATGGTGTTGCCGTGCATGGGGTCGCACAGCCAGATCGCCGGGTGTCCGGCGGCCCGTACGGCCTCCACCAGCGGGGGCAGCCTGCTGGCCACGAAGTCGGTGCCCATGCGGGCGACCAGCACGAGCCGGCCGGGTTCGCGGTGCGGGTCGAGACGGCCGGCCAGGGCGGTGACGTCTTCCGTGGTGGTACCGGAGCCGATCTTGCAGGCGACCGGGTTCAACACCTCGGCGAGCAGCCGCACATGGGCGCCGTCGGGCTGGCGGGTGCGTTCCCCGATCCACGGCAGGTGCGTGGAGCCCAGGTAGGGGCGGGTGCCGTCCTGGCGCAGCATGGGCAGTTCGTAGTCGAGCAGCAGCGCCTCGTGGCTGGTCCACACCTGTTCGGCGGGCGGCCGGCCGGCGTTGACGTCGGCCAGTTCGCGGACGATCTCCCGGGCGGCCTGGTGGCAGGTGAGGATGCGCTCGGGGTCGGCGCGGCGGCTGACCGGGTCGGCCTCGGGCGCGTTGACCATGTGGCCGCGGAAGACGGGCAGGGTGATGCCGCCGACCTGCTCCACGGGCTTGGAGCGGGGCTTGGCGAACTGTCCGGCGATCCGGCCGACGCGCAGCACGGGCTTGCCGGTGACCGCGCCGACCGCCTCCGCGAGGTGGTCGAGCAGGCCGGTCTTGCGGCGCACGTGCCGGGGGCTGGACTCGGCCGGGTCCTCGGCGCAGTCCCCCGCCTGGAGCAGCAGGGCCCGCCCGGCGGCGACGTCGGCGAGCAGGTGGCGCAGCCCTTCGGCGGCGTCGGCGGTGACCAGGGGTGGACAGGTGCGGAGGGTGGCGCGCACCCGCTCGACCGGGCGGGCGTCGTCCCACTGGGGCTGCTGCAGGGCGAGTGACGCGTGGATGTCCTGGAGGGAGGGGCGCACGGCTTCCTCTTGCGGGGTCGGGGCGGGGACCGGGGGCCGGCCGGCCGGCGTCGGGTCGGGATTCCGTCGCGGCGGACCGCGGGGACGTCGATACCGAGGGCCCGGAACTGCTGGCAGGGGTTCATGAACTCGCGCTGCTGCTTGATCTTCCCGTTCTCGAAGGTGAAGGAGTGCAGGAAGTGGTTGCGGTACAGGCCGGGCTCGTAACCGGGGAAGAGGATCTGGCCCTCGCCGTCGCACTCCACCCAGAACCGGTCGGGGTCCTGGGTGTCGAAGATCTCGACGTTGATCCAGGCCCAGTCGGGAAAGCACTTGAGCGACCAGACGGCGTGCTCGCCGAGCCGGTCCCGGCCGCTGATGACGATGGGCTCGCCGGTCTCGGTGGTCCACAGGCCGCCGGTGCCGTCCTCGGTGAACAGCAGGTGGCGCTTGAGGCGGTCCTGGCCGCGGGTGTTCATGTACTGGGCGACGATGGCGCGGTTCTGTTCGCGGATCTCGTGCTCGTCGGACATGTCTGATCTCGCTTTCCGTCACTGGGAGGCGAAGGACCGCTGCCGCGCCGGGGCGGGCGGGCCTGGAGCACATCGGAACGAAGGGGAGTTCGCGGTGGTCGTAAGGGCCGTCAGACCAGCATGCTGATGGCGCGCGGGTCCTGGCCGACCAGGGCGCTGCCGTAGACCTGCTCGGGGACGCCCATGCCGAAGCCGGCGTGCCGGCTGCCGGTGTGGATGTCGCGCCAGAGCCGCTGGAGGGGGTTGGACTCGTCCAGGGCGGAGGAGCCGTAGAGGGTGACGATGTCGTCGACGGTCTGGCGGCACTGCTGGACGACGTGGGTGGCGTCCATGCGGGCGCGGGCCCGGGTGAGCAGGTCGGGGTTCTCGACCGCCTGCGCGTGCTCGTCCACGCTGTCGGCGAGGCGGCGGGCGTGCAGCCGGGCGGTGTCCAGCCGGGTGGCCGCGGCCGCGAGGGCGAGCCGGGCGGTGGGCGACTCGGCCTGGC
>NZ_WWKH01000796.1:0-3939 GCF_009865595.1 Streptomyces sp. SID1328
CGCCCCGCTCGGCGGGCTCGGTGTGGCCATGGGCGGCGCGGCCACCGCGTTCGGACTGGCCGGACTGCTCATCGCGCTCTCGCTGCCCCTGCTGATCACCGTCCGGATCAGACCGCTCCCCGACGAGAAGACCGGCCGAGAGGCGGGCACCGCCTGGGCCGGCCTGGTGGACGGCCTGCGCTACGTCCGCCGCCACCGCGTCCTCGGCCCGCTGATGCTCGCCATCGCCCTGGGCGACTTCGGCTTCGTCGGCCCGCTCAACGTCGGCCTCACCCTGCTCGCCGACCGGCGCGGCTGGGGCGCGGCCGGCATGGGCTGGGTGCTCGCCGGGTTCGGCGTCGGCGCGGGTGCCGTCTCGCTGCTGCTCGCGGTACGCGGCCGGGTTCCGCGCGCCGGGCTGACCGCGGCCTGCTCGATCCTCGCCGGGTCGGTCGCCATCGGCGCCCTCGCCTATGTGCCGGTGCTCCCCGCGGCGGTCGGCACGGCCCTGCTGGTCGGGCTGCTCGCCGGGCTCAGCGGCGCGATGTGCGGGGCGCTGCTCCAGACCCAGGCCGACCCCGCCTACCTGGGCCGGATCACCGCCGTCGCCAGTCTGGTCAGCCTGGGGCTCGCCCCGCTGAGCATGCCGTTCGCGGCCACCGCGATCGGCGTCTGGGGACTCGGGCCGGTGTTCGTGGCCAGCGCGGCGGTGTGCGGGCTGGGCGGGGTCGTGGTGCTGTGCTTCCCGCACCTCAGGCGGGCCGAGCTGCCCGTCTCAAGGGTCAGCGCAGCCGCTGGGTGAGCTGGACCAGATTGCCCACCGTGTCGTCGAGCACGGCCGCCAGCACCGGCCCCTGCTCCTGCGGGGGGTGGGTGAACCGGACACCGGCGGCGCGCAGCCGTTCGTACTCCACGCGCATGTCGTCCACCTCGAACACGATGGTCGGCAGGCCCGCGTCGTACAGCGCGGTGCGGTACGGCTCGGCGATGGGGCCCCCGCCGGGCTCCAGCAGCAACTGGAGGTCCGGCTGGACCCCCTCGGGCGCGCCCACCGTCACGAACAGCACGCCGTCGCCGAGGTCCAGGAGGTGCCGGGTCTCGAACCCCAGCACCTCCGTGTAGAAGGCGTGCGCCCGCGCCACGTCGTCCACGTACACCCCGGTCATGGCGACCTTGATCATGGCGGTGCCCCGCTCTCGTCAGGTGGCCGGAGCGGCTCAGAGACCGAGCTGGCGGCAGTCGTGCAGGGAGGCGATCGCGTCCGCGTCGCCCTCCAGCGCCACCTTGGCCGCGTCCTGCCGCCCGTAGGCGAACATCAGCAGCTCCGAGGGCTCACCGGTCGCCGTCACCACCGGCGTGCCCCGGTGCGCCACCACCGTCCGGCCGTCCGGGCGGCGCAGCACCAGGCCGGTCGGGGCGTGCCGCCCGGTCATCCGGGCCGTGCGCTCCAGCCGCGACCACAGCAGGTCCTGGAAGACCGGGTCCAGCTCGCGCGGGCTCCAGTCCGGCTGGGCGCGGCGCACGTCCTCGGCGTGGACGTAGAACTCGACGGTGTTGGCCGCCTCGTCCAGCTGCTTCAGCCGGAACGGGGAGAACGTCGGCGGGCCGGTGCGGATCAGCCGGATCAGCTCGTCGTAGGGCTTGGCCGCGTACTCCTCCATCACCCGGTCCAGCCGGGAGGCCAGGGGCTTGGCGAGCATCCCCGCCGCCGCGTCGGGGCGCCGTTCGCGCACCACCACGTGCGCGGCCAGATGACGGGTCGTCCAGCCCTCGCACAGGGTCGGGGCGTCCGGGCCGGCGGTTTCCAAGAGGTCTGCGAGCAGGAGCCGTTCACGCTTGGCGAAGGTCGACATGACTTCAGCGTACGGCCACCGCCGAGGATCACGCACTGGACACGGAACGTGGCCCCGGGCGCCGCACGGCACAATGGCACCCATGACCCGTACGACCGGCAGCCCCCGTCCCAGCGGCCTCGACCCCGAGATCGCCGCCCGCCTCAAGCGCGACCCGGACGGCCTCGTCCCCGCCGTGGCCCAGCAGTACGACACCGGCGAGGTGCTGATGCTCGGCTGGATGGACGACGAGGCGCTGCACCGCACGCTGACCACCGGCCGCTGCACGTACTGGTCCCGCAGCCGCCAGGAGTACTGGGTCAAGGGCGACACCTCCGGCCACGTCCAGGTCGTCAAGTCGGTCGCGCTGGACTGCGACGCCGACACCGTGCTCGTCAAGGTCGACCAGACGGGCGCCGCCTGCCACACCGGCGACCGGACCTGCTTCGACGCCGACGTGCTGCTCAAGGGGGAGGACCGGTGAACGCCATGGACCTCGACACCTTCCGCAAACTCGCCGCCGACCGGCGGGTCGTCCCGGTCACCCGCAAGCTCCTCGCCGACGGAGACACCCCCGTCGCCCTCTACCGCAAGCTCGCCGCCGAACGCCCCGGCACCTTCCTGCTGGAGTCCGCCGAGAACGGCCGCTCCTGGTCCCGGTACTCCTTCGTCGGCGTCCGCTCGGCGGGCACCCTGACCACGCGCGACGGCGAGGCCCACTGGCTCGGGACCCCGCCGGTCGGCGTCCCCACCGCGGGCGACCCGCTCGCCGCGCTGCGCGCCACCCTCCAGGCCCTGCACACCCCGCACCAGGAGGGCCTGCCGCCCTTCACCGGCGGCATGGTCGGCTACCTCGGCTACGACATCGTCCGCCGCCTGGAGAAGATCGGCCCCGGCGAGCGCGACGACCTGAACCTGCCCGAGCTGACCATGCTCCTGACCAGCGATCTCGCGGTGATGGACCACTGGGAGGGCTCGGTCCTGCTGATCGCCAACGCGATCAACCACAACGACCTCGACACCGGCGTGGACGAGGCGTACGCCGACGCGGTCGCCCGGCTCGACGCGATGGAGGCCGACCTGGCCCGCCCGGTCGCCCAGCCCCCGGCCGTGCTGCCGCCCTCCGAGCTGCCCGAGTACACCGCGCTGTGGGGCGGCCCCGACTTCCGGGCGGCCGTGGAGGACGTCAAGGAGCGCATCCGCGCGGGCGAGGCGTTCCAGGTCGTCCCCTCCCAGCGCTTCGAGACGCCGTGCACCGCGAGCGCGCTGGACGTGTACCGGGTGCTGCGGGCCACCAACCCGTCCCCGTACATGTACCTGTTCCGGTTCGACGGGTTCGACGTGGTCGGCTCCTCGCCCGAGGCCCTGGTCAAGGTCGAGGACGGCCGCGCCATGGTGCACCCCATCGCGGGCACCCGGCACCGGGGCGCCACCCCGCAGGAGGACCAGGCGCTCGCCGACGAGCTGATGGCCGACCCCAAGGAGCGCGCCGAGCACCTGATGCTGGTCGACCTCGGCCGCAACGACCTCGGCCGGGTCTGCGAACCCGGCTCGGTGGAGGTCGTCGACTTCATGTCGATCGAGCGCTACTCGCACGTGATGCACATCGTGTCGACCGTCACCGGCGAGGTCGCCGGGGACCGGACCGCCTTCGACGTGCTCACCGCCTGCTTCCCGGCCGGCACCCTCTCCGGCGCCCCCAAGCCCCGCGCGATGCAGATCATCGACGAGCTCGAGCCCTCCCGGCGCGGCCTGTACGGCGGCTGCGTCGGCTACCTCGACTTCGCGGGCGACTCCGACACCGCCATCGCCATCCGCACCGCCCTCCTGCGCGACGGCACGGCGTATGTGCAGGCCGGAGCCGGGATCGTCGCGGACTCCGACCCGGTCGCGGAGGACCAGGAGTGCCGCAACAAGGCGGCGGCCGTGCTGCGCGCCGTGCACACCGCCAACCGGCTGGGCACCGTGTGACCCGCTCGCGGGAACCCCGGATGACGCTTCGTTGGGGGTTCAGGCGATAGTGGAGTACGTGACTGCCGTACCGCACCCCCGTTCCGAAGCCGCCGCGCCCGCCCGCTCCGGCCGGCGCAGCCTCGCCGCCGCCCTGCTGTTCGGCGCGCTCGGCGCG
>NZ_WWKH01000797.1:0-5190 GCF_009865595.1 Streptomyces sp. SID1328
GTACCAGCGGGCGTCCGGCCGCGTGGCCCGTGCCCCCGCGACCGCCGCCGCCGTGACGGCCCCGGCGCAGAGGGCGTAGGGCACCCAGCGGCGGGGCCGGCTCTGGACGGTGGCGGGGCCGAGCGGTACGGCGGGGGTGCGGTCGCTCTTCGCGCCGGTGCTTCCGGTGCCCTTGGCCAGCGCCGCCCCGGCACCCCGGCCGGCCTTGCCCGCAGCACTGTCGTCGCCCTCGGTCATGCCCTCCCCGCTACCCCGCTCCCCCTCCGTCACGCCGCCCCGAAAGGGCCGGTCGCCCACGCCCACCTCGCCCCGGCTGCTGAGCCGGAACAGCAGCACCAGGGACGGCACGATCAGCAGGCCCGCGACGACCGCGACGCCGACCACGACGGCCAGAGTGGCGTTCGGTGCGGCGGCCTCGGTGATGGAGAGGTGGGTGCCCAGCAGGTACGGCGTCTGGGCCACGCCCCAGCCGACGATGACCAGCGCGACCGCGCCCGCCGCCGCCACCCGGGTGCCGACGGTCCGCCTGGCCCACAGCAGGGCCAGTCCGGCCAGGCCGCCGACGGCCGCGAGGACCACCAGAGGCAGCGCCGGACCGCTGAGGCGGTCGAAGAGGCGCGGCGAGTCGGCATGGAGGACGAAGATGCCGGCGATGCTGACCGCACCGGTGACCGCACCGGCGGCCATCGCCCGGTCCCGGAAGTACCGGTAGAGCTTCTGGTCGTCGCGGTGCAGCGCCTCCACCGTCAGATAGGTGGCCGCGAGGTAGGAGCAGGCCAGGACGGCGAGGATGCCGCCGAGGATGCTGGAGGGGTTGACCCAGCTGGAGATCGCGTCGCCGTCGCCCGCCGTGGGCACGCGGCCGGAGGCCAGGCCGCCCGCGATGGCGCCGAAGCAGTACGGCGTCAGGACCGAGGACAGCGCGAAGGCGGCCCCGTACAGGCGTTGCTCCTCGGTGCGGACGGTGGCCTTGCGGAAGGCGAATCCGGCGCCGCGCAGCACGATGCCGAGCAGGGCGAGGATCAGCGGAAGGTAGAGGGTGGTGGTGATGGCGGCGAAGGCGGGGGGGAAGGCGGTCCACAGGACGACGAGGCAGTAGATCAGCCAGGTGTGGTTGGCCTCCCAGACGGGGGCGAGGGATACGTCGATCAGATGGCGTGGCTCGCGGCCGCGTTTGGCGCCGCCCGCGAGGAGGTCCCAGAAGCCCGCGCCGAAGTCCGCCCCGCCGAGCACCGCGTAGGCGACGACGCCGATGAAGAGGAATGCCGCGACCAGCTCGGCCATTTACAGCACCCTCCCCTCGGAGCGCTCGCGCCGGGAGGCGGGGGTGGCATCGGGGCCGTAGGGGACGGGGACGTTCTCGTCGCCCTGCTTGTGCCAGCGCCGCTTCATCGACAGCAGGACCCAGATGGCGCCGGTGCCGACCGCCGCGTAGAGCACCAGGACCCCGGCGAAGGTGGGCCAGAGGTTGCCCTGGGTGGTCACCGCGTCTCTGGTGCGCAGCAGCCCGACGACGATCCACGGCTGGCGGCCGACCTCGGTGACCACCCAGCCGCTCTCCAGGCTGAGGATCGAGACGATGCCGCACAGGGAGGCGGCGCCCAGGAACCAGCGGTTGGTCTGGAGGGTGTTCCGGCGCTTCCACCACACCCATACGAACCAGGCGGCGACGGCCAGCATCAGCATGGAGGTGCCGACCATGATGTCGAACGCCCAGTGCACGATGTTGACCTGGGCGGTGGTGGGTCTGATGTCGGCCGGGATGGCGTCGAGCCCCTGGATGCGGGTCGACGGTTTGAATCCGGCCAGGATGGAGGCCGCCCAGGGCACCGAGATGCCGTAGCGCGGCTCGCCGTCGATGAGGACGCCGCCGAGGGTCTCGGGGACGTGGGTGCCGGTGGTGGGCAGCAGCTCGATGGCGGCGAACTTGGCGGGTTCGCTGTCGAAGACCTGGCGGGCGATGGTGTCCCCGACGAAGATCTGCACCGGCAGGGCGACGGCGGCGGTGATGAAGCTGATCAGGAAGCCGAGCTTCTGGTAGTGGCCGCGCCGGCCGCGGATCATGCCGACCGCGTAGACGCTGGCCACCACGAATCCGGCCACGATGTAGGCGGCGAGCAGCATGTGCCAGAACTGGAGCCAGAAGGCGTTGTTGAAGAAGACCTCGCCCGGCCGGACGTCGACCACCTTGCCGTTCCGCATGGTGATGCCGCCGGGCTGGTTCATCCAGCTGTTGGCGGCGATGACGGCGCCCGCTCCCCCGATGCTGGCCAGCGCCACCGGCACGCCCGACCAGAAGTGGGCCCACGGGCGCATGCGGTCCCAGCCGTAGATGTAGATGGCCACGAAGATGGCCTCGAGGAAGAAGAACAGGCCCTCGATGGCGAAGGGGAAGCCGAACGCGGCGCCGTAGGTCCCCATCAGCCCCGGCCAGAGCAGACCCAGTTCGAAGGACAGGACCGTTCCGGTGATGGCGCCGACCGCGAAGAGCACGGCGGCCACCTTGGACCAGCGCCGGGCCAGCACCAGAGCGGCCTCGTCGCCCTTGCGCAGGCCCCGGTAGTTGGCCACGAGCATCAGGGAGGTCAGCGCCACGCCGAAGGGCACCAGGATGATGTGGAAGCCCAGCGTGAAGGCCATCTGCTCCCTGGCGGGCAAGAGCTGGTCCGGCTCCGCTGCGGCGGCCAGGAGCAAGGGATACCTGGCCAGGTCGACCGTCAACATGGACGGGCCCTCCTCTTCGCAGGTTCAGCCGCTCGCAGGCTGATCTGTCACTATTTCGCCCAATGTAACGGCTGCGGATGCGAGGTGTTCGGGCCTGTGGACAGAGCCGCCGTACAGGGCCGCTTACGCGAATTCGCCGCGTGCCGAGCATGAGCCCGGTGTCCGGCGGTAACAGGTGTCTGCACAGGCCACTGCGAGCGAGGGGGAGCCGTTGTTCTACCACTTGCTGAAGTACGTGCTGCTGGGCCCGGTGCTCCGACTGGTCTTCCGTCCCCGCATCGAGGGCCTGGACCATGTGCCGGAGTCGGGCGCGGCGATCATCGCCGGGAACCATCTCTCATTCTCCGACCACTTCCTGATGCCCGCCATCCTGAAGCGCCGGATCACCTTCCTCGCCAAGGCGGAGTACTTCACCGGGCCGGGACTGAAGGGCAGGCTGACGGCGTTCTTCTTCCGCAGCGCGGGCCAGATCCCGGTGGACCGCTCGGGCAAGGAGGCGGGGCAGGCGGCGGTCCGCGAGGGGCTGAAGGTGCTGGACCGGGGCGAGCTGCTGGGGATCTACCCCGAGGGCACCCGCTCGCACGACGGGCGCCTGTACAAGGGGAAGGTCGGGGTCGCCGTGATGGCCCTGAAGGCCGGGGCGCCGGTCGTGCCCTGCGCCATGATCGGCACGTTCGAGGCCCAGCCGCCCGGCCGCAAGATTCCGAGGCTGCGCCCGATCACCATCCGCTTCGGCGAGCCGCTGGAGTTCTCCCGCTACGAGGGGATGGAGGACGAGAAGGCGGTCCTGCGGGCCGTCACCGACGAGATCATGTACGCCGTGCTCGAGCTGTCGGGCCAGGAGTACGTGGACCGCTATGCCGCCGAGGTGAAGGCGGAGGCGGAGGCGGCGAAGACCCGCCGGTTCGCCCGGCGGCACTGAGCCGCGGGAACGCCGGAAGGGGCGGCCGGAGATCTCCGGCCGCCCCTTCCCTGTCGCTCCGGACCGTTACGGCTTGGGCGTGGCGTGCGGTGCGCAGCTGACGTCGGAGCTGTCCAGCTCACCGGTCAGCAGGTAGGCGTCGACCCGCTCGTTGACGCACGGGTTGACCAGGCCGGTGACACCGTGGGAGCCGGCGCCCTCCTCGGTGATCAGACGCGAGCCCTTGAAGCGCTGGTGCAGCGAGACGGCGCCCTCGTAGGGAGTGGCCGCGTCCCGCGTGGACTGCACGATCAGCACGGGCGGCAGACCCTTGTGGGTGCCGACCTCGACCGGGTTCTGCTGCTTGGCCGGCCAGGTGGCACAGGGCAGGTTCATCCAGGCGTTCGCCCAGGTCATGAACGGGTAGTCCTTGTTGAGCCGGGTGTTGTCCCGGTCCCAGGTCTGCCAGCTGGTGGGCCACTTGGCGTCGGCGCACTCGACGGCGGTGTAGACCGCGTTGCTGTTCTCCGCGGAGATGTTGCCCGCGGTGTCCGACAGGTCGGGCGCGGCCGCGTCCACGAGCGCCTGGGTGTCACCGGCGACGTACTTGCTGAACACCGTGGCGACCGGCACCCACGAGGAGTCGTAGTACGGGGCGCTCTGGAAGAAGGAGATCAGCTCCGCCGGGCCGACGACTCCGCCGAGCGGGCTCTTCGCGGCGGCGGCGCGCAGCTTGAGCCACTGCTCCTGCACGGCGGCGCGGGTGGTGCCGAGGTGGAAGGCGGCGTCGTTCGCGGCGACCCAGTACTGCCAGTCCTTCCAGCGGCGCTCGAAGGCGATGTCCTGGTTGAGGTTGGCCTGGTACCAGATGTTCTCGCGCGCCGGGTCGACGACGCTGTCCACGATCATCCGGCGGATGTGGCCCGGGAAGAGCGTGCCGTAGACGGCGCCGAGGTAGGTGCCGTAGGAGACGCCCAGGTAGTTGAGCTTCTTCTCGCCGAGCGCGGCCCGGATGACGTCCAGGTCGCGGGCGGTGTTCGGCGTGGTCATGTGCGGCAGCATCGCGCCGCTGTGCTCGGCGCAGCCCTCGGCGTACTCGCGGGCCAGCTTGCGCTGGGCGCGCTTGTCGGCCTCGTCACGGGGCACCGGGTCGGCCTTGGGCGCCTTGACGAACTCCTGCGGGTCGACGCAGGAGATGGGCGCGGAGTGGCCGACGCCGCGCGGGTCGAAGCCCACGAAGTCGTACGCCTTGGCGGTGTTGGTCCACAGCGCGCTCTTGGTGGTGACCCGGCGCGGGAAGCGCAGGCCGGAACCACCGGGGCCGCCGGGGTTGTAGATGAGGGCGCCCTGGCGCTCCTGCTTGGTGCCGGTGTTGCCGATGCGGTCGACGGCGAGCTTGATCTGCTTGCCGTTCGGCTTGGCGTAGTCCAGCGGCACGGAGACCCAGCCGCACTGGATGGGCTTCTCCAGCCCCCAGTCGGCGGGGCAGTCCTGCCAGTCGATGCCGGCCTTGGCGGCGCGCGCGGCGGCCGTGGCGGCGCCGAGGGCCTCGCGGTCCTGGCCCC
>NZ_WWKH01000798.1:0-3707 GCF_009865595.1 Streptomyces sp. SID1328
ATGATCGTGATCTTCATCGCGCCTCCGCGTCGCCTTCGTCGGTCGCGTCCTCACGTGCGCGCAGCAGCGAGGCGTGGGTGGGGGCCGCCGGGGTGCCCGGGGGCCGGTCCCTGGCGAACTCCCGGCGCAGCACGGGGACGACCTCCTCGCCGAGCAGGTCGAGCTGTTCGAGGACGGTCTTCACCGGGAGCCCGGCGTGGTCGATGAGGAAGAGCTGCCGCTGGTAGTCCCCCACGTACTCGCGGAAGCCCAGCGTCTTCTCGATCACCTCGGCCGGTGAGCCGACGGTGAGCGGGGTCTGCCGGGTGAACTCCTCCAGCGAGGGCCCGTGTCCGTACACCGGGGCGTTGTCGAAGTAGGGGCGGAACTCGTCGACCGCGTCCTGGCTGTTGGGCCGCATGAACACCTGCCCGCCGAGCCCCACGACGGCCTGCTCCGGGGTGCCGTGGCCGTAGTGCGCGAACCGGCGCCGGTAGAGGCTGACGAGCTGTCGGGTGTGGGAGGCCGGCCAGAAGATGTGGTTGGCGAAGAAGCCGTCCCCGAAGTACGCGGCGAGTTCGGCGATCTCGGGGGTGCGGATGGAGGCGTGCCAGACGAAGGGCGGTACGTCGTCCAGCGGGCGCGGCGCGAGGGTGAAGCCCTGGAGCGCGCTGCGGAACTTGCCCTCCCAGTCGACGGCCTCCTCGCGCCACAGGCGGCGCAGCAGGCCGTAGTTCTCGACCGTGAGCGGGATGGCCTGGCGGATGTCCTGGCCGAACCAGGGATACACCGGGCCGGTGTTGCCCCGGCCCAGCATGACGTCGGTGCGGCCGCCGGACAGGTGCTGGAGGACGCTGAAGTCCTCGGCGATCTTCACCGGGTCGCTGGTGGTGATCAGCGTGGTGGAGGTGGAGAGGATGATCCGCTCGGTCTGCGCGGCGATGTAGGCGAGCAGGGTGGTCGGCGAGGACGGCACGAAGGGCGGGTTGTGGTGCTCGCCGGTGGCGAAGACGTCGAGCCCGGCCTCCTCCGCCTTGCGCGCGATCGCGACGGTCGCCCGGATGCGCTCCGCCTCGGTGGGGGTATGGCCGGTGGTGGGGTCGGTGGTGACGTCCCCGACGGTGAAGATGCCGAACTGCATCCCGGCCGCGCCGGTCGCTTCCGTCGACGCCATGCTGGGCTCCTTCAGACGCTTCCGCGGAACTGGCGTACTGAGGTCTGGCGTACTGAGGTGGGGTGTCCCGTACCCTGTCCCGTCATCGTGTCACGGCGGGTGCGATCCGGCACGGGCGGGAAGGAGGCGAGGCTCCGGGGCCCGTGGGAGAATCGGGGAGTATGCGGTTGTACGACTGTCATGCCGGAAATCGGGCGGTTCGAAGCCGGCGTCGTACGGCCGTCGGGAACACGTGGATCTATCCGCCGGGAGGCTCCCGTGAGCGAACGTCGCGAGGCGTGGCCGGTGCTGGACCACGCGGAGCTGGGCCCCATGCTCCAGTATGTGAACCGGGTGGTTCAGGTCGCGGGCAAGTACTCGCTGGACGACCCCTTCGAGGTCGGCTGGGGCAACATCGTGCTGGAGGTGTCCCCGCGCGGGCTGCGTACACCGACGTTCCGGCGGGACGGGGCGGCTTTCACGGTGCACTACCGGCTGCTCGACGGTGACGTGGTGATCGAGACCGACGGCGCCGCGCGGACGCTGTCACTGGGGCGGACCTCGGTCGCCGACTTCTACACCTCGTTCTGCGAGGCCGCGTCCCAGCTGGGCATCCCCCATCCGCGCAGCGCGCAGATCTGCGAGATCCCCGCCGCCCCGCCGAACTTCGTGGACGACCGGGTGGAGCGGGTGTGGGACGCGGAGTCGGCGCGGCTGATCTGGGAGGCGTTCGACCTCGCCGCGGGCGGCCTGGAGGCATGGCAGGCCCCGTTCCTCGGGCACCGGCCGCGCGTCGGCGTGATGTGGGGCGGGTTCGACCTGTCGGCGACCCGCTGGCGCCCGAAGCGGACGGACCCCGGGCCCAAGGGCCCGCCGTTCATGCGTAACGCCCAGTTGCACGAGTACGTGTCGGTGGGGTTCTCCTTCGACAACACGCACGGCGACGGCAGCAGCCCGCTGGACATCGGGATGTACGCCTACATCTGGCCGCAGCCGGACGGTCTCACCGGCCGGTCCTGGGGTGTCGAGGGCGCCGACTGGCATCCCGACCTCGGGCTCGCGCTGCTGCCGTGGCAGAACCTGCGCCGGCTGCCGGACCCGCACGGGGCGATCGTCAGGTTCGGCGACGCCGTGTACGAGGCGGCCGTGCAAACCGCGGGCTGGCCGGGCGACCTGGTCGGGCCGCGGGTCGACGGCTGGTACATGAGCGAGCACCAGCCCTCGGAGCACCCCGAGCACGTGGGGCATCGGGGCTGAGCGGACCGGGCTTCGCCGAGGATCAGCCGCGCTGGTCCCCGGCGGCCGGGGGTTCGAGCCGACGGTTCTCCGCCAGCAGTTCGTCGTACTTGTGGGACAGCTCCTCGTACCGCTCGTCGGCGTCGGAGTCGCGTTTGCGGCGGCTCAGGATGTACAGCACGACCGGTCCGGTAATCGTCGAGACGACCGGGATCAGCGCCCACCACGGCATGGTTGTTCCTCCCCCTGCGCGGCAGTCACGGGGGCGCGCCGCGCCACTTCACCGGGAGGGTATGCCCTGGCAGGGCGCCCGCCAACACCGCTCGGCGCAAAAGCCTTCGCGTCCCCCGCTCGTCATCAGGTGTTTCGCGCCAACCACTGGACGGACCGACCGGTTCGCTTCTAAGTTCCCGTCTCAGCAGCTCACTTGTTCACGTCCTACACCCCTGGTGTGAACAAGTGCACTGTTGTGCGCAGCAGTTGGTGCATCACTTACCGTGCGATGCGAAAGGCTGTGGTGAAGACCGGACTTCCCGCGCCCCTCGGCGCCCTTCCTGATCAGCAGGCCATCGCGGCGCATCCGTGCCGCCCCCGCTTCCAGGTCCTCGGCCTGCTGGCCATCACCGACGGTCACGAGACCGTCGTCCTCCAGCCCTCCAAACCGACCTCACTGCTGGCCGCCCTGCTGCTGCACCCCGGTGCCGTGGTCTCGGGCGAGCTGCTCCAGCGCGTGGTGTGGGGCGACCGTCCCCCGTCCGGCGGGAGATCGGCGCTGCACACCTGTGTTCTCCGACTGCGCCGTCTGTTTTCCAAGTACGGGGTGGCCGACCACGCCATCGAGGCGGTGCCCGGCGGTTACCGGCTCCAGGCGGACGCCGAGACCCTGGACCTGCTCCACTTCCGCGACCTGCTCGGCCGGGCCTCGGCCGGCGACGACCCGGAGTCCGCGCTGCGGCTGGCGCGGGCGGCGCTGGGACTGTGGAAGGGCCCGCTGCTCGGCAACGTCCACTCCGACGAGCTGCACCGCGACCACGTGCCGCGCCTGGCCGAGGAGCGGCTGCTCGCCGTGGAGCGCGTCTTCGACGGCGAACTCCGCCTGGGCAGACACCGGGAGATGATCGCCGAGGCCCGCGAGGCGGTACGCGGCCAGCCCGGCCACGAGGGGCTGTCGGCGCTGCTCATCGAGGCGCTGTACCGCTCGGGCCGCCGGGCCGAGGCGCTCGCGGAGTACCGCCGTATCCACGCCCATCTCACCTCCGAACTGGGGGTGGAGCCGGGTGCGGCGCTGCGCGGTCTTCAGCTCGCGGTGCTGCGCGGCGAGCCGTACGGCGGGCGCCCG
>NZ_WWKH01000799.1:0-4770 GCF_009865595.1 Streptomyces sp. SID1328
CCCAGCCGGGCGTCCCGTACGCCCCGCCGGCGCCGGCCGCGCCCGGCCCCGAGGCGCCGAACCCGTACGCCGTGCCCGCCGAACCGACGAAGCCCGAGGACTCCCGATGAGCACCCAGCAGCCCCCGATGCCCGAGGCGCCCCACGCGTCCGGCGGTCTCCTGTCCGGCTACAGCTCACCGATCCCGGTCACGCCCACGCATCTCGGGCACGCGCTGGCCTCGGAGTGGACGAAGATGAAGTCGGTGCGCTCCACGGTGTGGACACTCGGCGTGTTCGTCCTGCTCGTGGTCGGCATCGGCCTGCTGGCCGCGGTGGCGGTCCGGGGCGCCGGTGAGCTGGACGGCCAGAACCCGCTGACCCTCGGCTTCTTCGGGCTGCTGCTCGGCATGATGTGCGTGATGACGCTGGGCGTGCTGACCACGGCGTCCGAGTACGGCACGGGCATGATCCGTACGACGATGACCGCGTGCCCGAGCCGGGGCCGGGTGCTGGCGGCCAAGTCGATCGTGTTCTTCGTGGTCGCCTTCGTGGTGACACTGGCGACGGTGTCCCTGGTGGCGCTGATCCAGACCTCGATGCTGGAGGGCAACGGGACCCGGACCCCGTCCGGCGCGGAATGGCTGAAGGCCACGCTCGGCATCAGCCTCTACATCGCGCTGCTCGGCCTGCTGTCGCTGCTGGTCGGCTCGATGATCCGGCACTCCGCGGGCGCCATCACCATCATGATCGGCGCCGTGCTGGCCCCGCTGGTGATCGCGCTGTTCATGAACGCCGGCTCGCTGGAGAAGGTGCAGCAGGCGCTGCTGGAGTACTCGATCCCGAGCCAGATGGGCGTGTTCTACGACAACACCCTCAGCCACTCCGGCCCCTCGGGCTGGGAGCCGCTGTGGATCATGCTGGGCGTGACGGCGGCGGCGTTCGCCGGGGCGTACGCACTGCTGGAGAGCCGGGACGTGTAGGCGCGCCGGCCGTCAGAACCAGGGCGCGTTCCCGGACCGCCGTACCCGTGTGGTGCGGCGGTCCCGTGCGTTCCAGCACGCCTTGTGCCAGTGCCGCCGGTCGTCCACGCCCGCGTGCTCCGGCCAGGCCACCACGTGCGGGAGGCCGGAGGGGATCACCTGGTCGCAGCCGGGGCAGCGGTAGGTCTTGCCGTCGGCGCTCGCCCCGGCGACATGGCGGACGCTCCACTCCTCGCCCTGCCAGCTCTCGGTGGACTGCCAGCCGCCGTACCGGCCCGACCGGTCGTCCTCGGCACCTCGGCCGGACGAGCCTGCCGCCTTGGGTCGGTTGCGACGCGGGGACACGGGACACCTCTTGGGGCTATACAGGGAGCACGGGCCGCGTCCAGCCTACGCGGCAGCGACCGGGGTACGCGTAGGGCGCCAACCCGTACAAGTCCCCTTCCAGGCCGATCCATTCCAGCAGAGAAGCGACCATTCTGCAGACAATCCGCAAATCCCTCCACCAAGCCGTGTCCTGGGCACGTGTCATGTGGTTATGCCGGTCGGGGGAGCTCCCGGTCGGAGCCAAGGAAGCGGGAAATGCGATGCGCGTTGGAAGTTTTGTGCTGGCGGCCCAGTATCCGGGCCAGGGCGCCGGAGAGGCCCTGCACCGGGCGGTGCGGTCCGCCGAGGTGGCCGACGAGGCAGGTCTGGACACGGTGTGGCTGGCCGAGCACCACTTCGTGCCGTACGGCACCTGTCCGTCGGCCGTCACCCTGGCCGCCCTGCTGCTGGGCCGCACCCGCCGTGTCCGGGTCGGCACCGCGGTCAGCGTGCTGCCCACCGTCCACCCGGTGGCCCTCGGCGAGCAGGCCGCGCTGCTGCACGTCACCAGCGGCGGCCGGTTCACCCTGGGCGTCGGCCGGGGCGGGCCATGGGTGGACCTGGAGGTGTTCGGCGCGGGGCTCGGGGCGTACGAGCGCGGCTTCCCGGAGTCGCTGGACCTGCTGCTGCGCTGGCTGCGCGAGCCGTCGGTCGGTGCGTCGGGCGAGCGGTACGTGTTCCGCGAGGTGCCGGTGGTGCCGCGCCCGGCGGACGCGCTGACCGAGACGCCGGGCCCGGAGGTGGTGGTGGCGTGCACCTCCCCGAAGAGCGTGCGGCTGGCGGCGGAGCGGGGTCTGCCGATGCTGCTGGGGATGCACGTCGGGGACGAGGAGAAGGCCGGGATGGTCGCCCTCTGGCGGCGCCACGCCCGCGAGTCGGGCCGCTCGCCCGAGGAGATCGCGGCGGCCGGCCATGTCTCGGCCGGCGTCTGTCAGCTCGCGGACAGCCGCTCCGACGCGGTGGAGACGCTGCTGAAGGCGATGCCGGGCTGGCTCAAACGGGGCCTTGAGGCCCATGTCACGGTGGACGGCCGGGCGCGCGCGATGCGCGACCCGTACGCCTACACCGAACTGCTCTGCGGGCTGCACCCGGTGGGTACGCCCCGGCTGGCCGCGGATCGTCTCGCGGCCACCGCGGAGCGCACGGGGATCTCCCGCTTCGCCCTGCTCGTGGAGGGCACCGGCGATCTGGACGCGACCGAGGAGAACCTGCGGCGCCTGGGCGCCGAGGTGCTGCCGCAGTTGCACTGACCGCCACCGGCTCCCCGGCCGCCGGGAGAGCCTGCCGCGCCCGTCCCGCATGCACCTCCCCCGGACGGGAACGGCAAGCCGGCGGCTCATGGAGCCGACGTCGCGCGTGTGCGTCAGCAGTCCCGCAGCTCCGGGGACTGGTTGAGGAGCTGGGCGCGCACCGAGGTGAAGCGGGCCAGCCTCTCGTCCACCGACGGGTCCAGCGGGAACACCGCCACCCGGTGGCAGTTCTGGAAGGCCAGGCGTACGCCGAAGTGACGCTGGAGAGCGCCGCGTATGGCGTCACTGGCGAGCGCGCGCAGCAACTGGCCGCGCGCCTGCTCGTCCGGCGGGGGCGTCTGGTTGTCGGCGAAGGGTCCGCCGTCCACCTTCAGCTGGGCCACCAGGGAGCTGATCATCTCCCACGCAAAGGGCAGGGAGGTCCGGACGCAGTCGACGAATTCTGCTTCGTCGACCTCGCCTCGCTCGGCCTGTTC
Source organism: Streptomyces sp. SID1328 (assembly GCF_009865595.1). Taxonomy (NCBI): domain Bacteria; kingdom Bacillati; phylum Actinomycetota; class Actinomycetes; order Kitasatosporales; family Streptomycetaceae; genus Streptomyces; species Streptomyces sp. SID1328. Next base: position 3,054 of record NZ_WWKH01000799.1, read on the forward strand.
CAGTAGGGCCGGTGAGACGTCGAGCGACATGGGTTCTCCTCTCGCACCCCCGATGGACAGGGGTTGCCGGACAGATAAGGGAGTGCGCGACAGCGGAGACGCTCCGTACCCCCACGCGGCCTCCCTGCTCCTACGGTAGGCAACCGTCGGTGACCACACCAGCAGAATGCGTATATGGAACGGTCGTCCTGCGGCCACAATCGGCCAGGGATGAACAAGAGTTATCAGGGACAATTGGGGTGACCCGCCGGACGGGGGTGGCGGCGGGCAGGTGGTGGGACGCGGGCGAATCGCGTGCACGGGTGCGCGTCGAGTAGCGTTGCCGACCATGCGTCTCGTCATTGCCCGGTGCTCGGTCGACTACGCCGGCCGGCTCACCGCCCACCTGCCCTCGGCCCCCCGCCTGATCCTGGTCAAGGCGGACGGCAGCGTCTCCATCCACGCGGACGACCGGGCCTACAAGCCCCTCAACTGGATGTCGCCGCCCTGCACCCTGAAGGAGGGCACGGGTGACGAGGCGGGCGTGTGGACCGTCATCAACAAAGCGGGCGAGAAACTGATCATCACGATGGAGGAAGTCCTCCACGACTCGTCCCACGAACTGGGCGTGGACCCCGGTCTGATCAAGGACGGCGTGGAAGCGCACCTCCAGGAGCTGCTCGCCGACCGCATCGAGACCCTCGGCGAGGGCTACACCCTGATCCGCCGCGAGTACATGACCGCGATCGGCCCGGTCGACATCCTGTGCCGGGACGCCAACGGCGGCACGGTCGCCGTCGAGATCAAGCGGCGCGGCGAGATCGACGGCGTGGAGCAGCTCACCCGTTATCTGGAGCTGCTCAACCGCGATCCCCATCTCGCCCCGGTGCGCGGGGTGTTCGCGGCCCAGGAGATCAAGCCCCAGGCCCGCGTGCTGGCCACGGACCGGGGCATCGGCTGCCAGGTCCTCGACTACGACGCCATGCGCGGCATCGAGGACGACAAGCTCCGGCTGTTCTGAGCCGCCCTTCGGGGACCTCAGATCACCGGCGGCTCGGTGCTCGCGCTCTCCGTGGTCTCGGTGGCCGCACTGGAGGCGGGCGCGGACGCCGTGGCGCCGTCGGCCGGACCGCCGGCCGAGGTGGAGGTCGTGGGGGGCGTGGTGGGGTCCTCGGGCGTGCTCGGCTCCCCGGTGTCGGTCGGCTCCCCCGGCGTCGTCGGTACGTCGGTGTTGCTGGGAGGCGTCGACGGCTTGCCCGTCTTGGTCGGCCTGCCCGTGGGCCCGGTGGAGCCGCCGCCGTGCGTCGGCTCGGGGCTCGTCTCGCCCCCGGTGCCCGGGGTGCCGGTCGGGTCGGCGCTCGGGCTGCCCGTGGTGGCGGACGGCGAGGGGTCGTCCGAGGTGCCGGGGGTGCCGTCCGGGCCGGGGCCGGCCGGGCGGGTGGTGGTGACGCCGGCCGGGGCGGGTTCGTCCCGCTTCGGAACGGCGCCCAGCGTGCCGTCGTCCAGGTCCTGGGTCGCGGTCGGGTTGCCGCCCACGTTGCTCGACGGGTTGCCTCCGGCGCCCTCGTCGGAGGTCATGCCCAGGGTGACGACGGTGCCGAGCACCGCGACCAGCAGCGCGCCGGACCCGGCGGCCACCAGATTGCGCCGCGCGATGGCCCGTACCCCGGCGCGCTCCCTCGCGGCGCCGGGCTGCCGGGCGACGACCGTCTCCGACCCGTAGCCGTGCGACGGGGTG